>CALBXV010000317.1 GCA_937890045.1 uncultured archaeon | reverse complement strand
CAAAACGATAATCTTTTTGTAACCAACTTATATGATCCAAATATTTTTTCTTTATCTCATCTTTTATTTTTTTTGGAAATATCTGTATTCTATATGGGACTGGATCCGTCAATAAATTAATATATAGAGCATGTGGATTTACAAGTTCCTTCTCTATTAAATATTTATGCATATCTGGAAAACTCCAAACATTCAAACAAGTTAAAGTAGGTATAATATGAAAATATTGAGTTGAACACTTTTCATAAAATTTTTTAATATTTTTTTCAACATCTTTCCATACCTGACCACTTCTCATATACTCTCCCCTTTTTCCCACTCCATCCAAACTGGCTCCTATTTGAATACAATTATCATCAAACTTTGACCACAGATCAAGCACATCCTCTCCTTTATATATTAATTTACTAAAATTAGTAGCATAAATAATATTAATATCAGTTCTTCCCAATTCTATCAATTTTTTCAAAATTTTAAAATGTTCTTCCTGTAAAAGTGGTTCACCGCCAGCAAAATATATTTCTTTTAGAGTAGGTAAATGTGATTCTATCTGTTTATATAAATCTAATTTTTTTGTACCCGCCGTAATTATCTTTTCATCTGAAAACTGTTCTTCTAACGCAACAGCATCCTCAAACCAAGCACTACTTAATCCATGAGAACAATAACGACATTTATAATTACATAAATTACTAAATCTTATATCTAAATATTTTAAATTAAACTTATCAACAGTTCCGTCCTTTTTTGTAGTAAGAACAACTTTATATTCATCAGAATAAGTCCTATTTAAATTAACTCTAAAACTATGAACCCCACTTTTTTCTTGTTCATAGCACCTCACACATCCAGGAGATGGATTATCATTTAACATACTTAAACGAAGTTTTTTCATTCTATCACTATTCCAGATTTCTTTCATAGTTTGATTTCGAACATCTCCAATTCCATTTCCCATATTAGTAACACAACACGGTAATGTTTCAGACGTAGGTAAAACATGCATAGTCATCCAGGGAGCAATACAAAAAACTTTACTCCTATTCCTATCTCTTGGAGCAGTACACATTCTCCTATTTTTTAATCTATCTTGATTCATTCAATAAAAAACTTTCTATAACCCAATCATGTAAATTATCCAACCTACAATATTGCTCCCAAAAATCAATTCCATTTTGTCTCATAACTTTATATTCATTATCTGTTAAACCTTTTGCGTTTTCTACTAATTCATTTATATCCCTTTGTGAATCTGCTCTAATTGAAAAAGTATCCCAATCTACTTTATCACTAAATGGATAATCTTTCATTCCTGTAATAATAGGTATTGTTCCAACCATTAATGATTCATATAACCTGTATGAACTACTTCCGGCCCCTCTTGGAGTAAAACAAAATTTTGATACTGACAATTTTCTTATAAACTCCGTTACTTTTTTAATTCTAACATTTAATGGTAAATCCCATATTTTATTTTCTACGTTCTCCAAATAAAAATTATCTAATTTCAACTCATATAAAAATTCTCTATTAACTTCCAAATAATCATCTAAGTTATAATAAAAATCATGGAATTCTGAATATATTCTTCCATCTACTATTCTATCGTCATCTGTATCAAATCCCCAATCATTAATATCACCAACAAAAGTAAAATCATATTTTTTTGTGTTAGTTCTTAACTTATTTAACAATTCTATATTAGAAGTTATGTTCCAATTCTCATGCTGCATAACCAACGGAACTGGAATTACATTAAACTTCCTATTAATCCCTTTACCATACAAGGGCATTGGTACTAAAACACTATCTTCATTCTCATATGCAGAAATTGGAGTGTCGGTATAATCATAAATATTATTATACACTATATCAACATCATTTTTTTCCGTGAAAATAAATTTATATTTTGAAGTTTCCTCTGGATAAAAAGGATGAAACCAACTACTATTATTTACTTTCTCTGGATAGTTTATTTTAATCTTCAAATCCACGATTATAAAAAATCCTCTTTGTTAAAACATCTTCAATTTTCTTCTTAAAATTATAATTTAAAAATTTTTCCCTATTACTCACTAATTTAGGCCACACACTTTGATATAGTTCTCTAACTTCTTCTAACGGTTTTTTACATAAAATCTCTATTTGTTCAATACAAAAAAATAACCTCTCCGTATTATCATCAATTTCATCATAAGATTCATCAAAAAATTCTGGAAAAGTTTCATACCCCTGTCCCTGTAAATATTTTAAAATATGTTTATCACCGAGAATTATAAAAGGTTGTAAATTTAAAAATGATTTATAAGATTTTTCAGTAACAAATAAACTACGAGTTTTTCCTTGGGAAGTATTATTGGCCTCTGTTACTACTGAAAAATAAGAATCTTGGATATATTCTTGTGGAGATCCCCAATCATTATAAGCCGTATTCAAAGTATCAACGTCAATATCTAAAATAATTGGTACTCGATTAAGTATAGATCTAATATGTGGAACCAGTCTATGGTCTTGGTGAATTTTTGTATCACAGTAAGATGTCACAGCATAAGGATATTCTAAAATAGTAGATTGTCTATCATTGCCCCTATCTAATACATCATACCTTCCCAACAAACTAATATATCCCTTCGTATTTAATTTTCTTCTATAAGCTTCAGCCACCCAATAAAGTCTATGTGGTTTTAAGGCTCCATTAAGAGAATTAAAATATTTATTTCTTTCTTTATTTTTAGTTTTATTAGTTGCTTTGACAGAATATATTGGACTATCTTTACTTATATCTTTACAAACATTATAATATAATACATCAAAAATACCAATATCCGAAATGTTCCAATCATATTGAGGGGTGGAATCTAATACAATTTTAGTTATTCCTAAATTACCAATACAAAAAAATAATCTAGATTTATCTAATGGATATAAGCTTACAATTTCATCTGCAATACTATCAATTTCTGGTAAAATTGCACTCGTAACTAAATATTTTGATTGAGATTCTTCTGCATACCAAATCATTATATTTATATCATTTTCATCAATCCAAAGTAAAGTTTCCCAAGGAATATTTTTTAATGTATGAATATATGATCTAGTTAAAGCATAATCTGGACATCCTGTTATATCTATAACATACCAATTATAATAATCTTCATTAACTGAATCCCCCGTTTTTTTAATTTTATAATCCAATCCCACATAATCGGAAAGTCTAAGTAAAGAAGTGTGTATTTGCCATCCCCTATCCATATACCATTTAAGTTTAAATTTTGGTCCTTTATCTGAATAAAAATGGGATGGTAATGCATTTGGTGCAGTCATAGTTAAATTGATATTATTTTTATTAACATCAAATGGAAAAACACTATGGTTTCTCTTATCCTTAAAAAAATGATCAAAATAAAATACAAATTTTTTCTTTTTCATAAGTTCAATCTCACAAATTCTTCATAATTAAAATTCTCTTTTATTTCTTTTATCTCACTAAAAATCTTTTCTTTATTATCATATGTCTCATCTAAGCTGTCAATACATTCTTGAAAATTATCTGGATATTTACATTTTGACAACATTTCATACCAATATTTTATTTCTTTCTTATTTTCAAAAAAATCAATATTATATTTCACATCACTTATTTTAATAAATTGATCATTTAACAAATTTTTTATATTAGAATGTCTAATTTTATTAGTAGAAAAATTCAAAATATCAAATAACACTCGATTATCTTCAGCGAAATCCTCATAATAAATTATTTTACTATTCTCTGGTAAAAAATTATCACAAAAATGATTAAAATAATAATGATCTCTAATATATAACGCAATAAAGTTTACTATACCACACGCATATTGATTAGATTCTATATTTATTCTATCTCCGGGAGTTCTAATATTAGAAATTTTCGTTTCAGCTGTTAAAATAAAACTTAATATTTGACTTAAAATATCTTTTCTTTTTATTACCACCCAATCAAATTCATTTTTACAAAAATTATAAATATATGGAGAATATAAAAAATGTCTAAGGAAACACCTTACTGTATAAACATTTAATTTACTATCACTTTTTAATAAACGTAATTTATTTTCTATAAATTCACTTGGAATCTTTTTATACTTTTTATAAAATTTTTCAATATAAGGTAATGATCCAATAATATCAATAATAGTATTATAATCACAATTATGGTTTTCTAAAAAAATAAACATATCTTGTATATTTTTATAAAAATCAGTTAATCTTATTTCGTTTTTACGACTTAATACAAATTCTTCTTTTGTAGGAGTAATATTAACCCACCCACCAACGTATAATGGATGCTCAAATCTATGTATATCATCACCAAAAAATTCACTCAAATGATATGATTCACCAGTTATTTCATATCTATAATTAGCACAAACTTCTCCTACCAAAGAACTACCACATCTCGGTGATGAAAAAATTAATGTAGGTTTATCTAAATTCATTTATTTTTCTTTCTTTTTAAAATAGTTATCCCAGTAGAATTTTTATCTCGTTTTACAATATCAGAATTTGATAAATTTAAAACCTCAAACTCCCCTCCTTTTGTTATCTCTTTAACAACCTTAGTGGGACCTCCAGTAAAATTAAAATATTCTTTTTCATAATTATCTTTACCCCATATATTATTTGCATAATCAATATCTGTATCATGCATTGTTATAATTCCATTTTTACTCAAAATCTTAGAATACAATTCAAAATCTTTTTTAACAAAAGGATAATTATGATTGGCATCTATATGTAAGTAATCTATTTTTATTCCATGTTTAATAAAATAACTAAAATAAGCATCTTCACTAGTTTCCATAATTACAGTTGGTCTAAAGTTTTTTCTAAAAAAACTATCTTTACTCTCCCAATCAGTTTCTCCCCACCGCTCAGACATATCATCAACCACAATAGTTATTCCCTTATCATAAGTAAAAGTTCCATCTTTAACTAAATCTAAACGGGCCTGAGTCATTATTCGTGGAATAAATCCCCCTCCACTACCAAGACATACACAAGTTTTCAACCTCAAATAATATATTAACGAATATATTAATATACCATCCCCTATATGATAATCGGTTGAACCATGTGACCACCTAAAAGGTACTTCTCCCTCATCACCATTATTAGTTATATATTTTTTTATAAATTCTTTATTAATTATACTCATTATAGGTACTTTATTACTTTCATTTTTTCTTTTCTTTCTTAATCTATCCCATAGTTATTTCTATATCCTAATTCTTGCCAAATACCAGGAATATTTTTTATGCTAGTATTGTTATTCGTGAAGAAGCTGTTTTCGGAACTAAGTGGTAGGTTCTTAGCGTACTCCCAGAAAGGAGTATCATATACAGAACCAAATTGATAATGCCATAGTAAGAATGTTTTTATTTTTTTTATCATCTCTTCAACTTTACTATTAACTTTAGTTTTATTTTCATTATCAAAGATATATTTAGCAGCTTGTGTATATAAATCTTGATAAAAGTTAACTGCTGTTGCTTCTAATGGTTCTACAAATCCATATGCACTACCTTGTAATATAGTTCTTTCACCTATAAACATATTTTTTGCATGATAACTCTCAAATTTCATACATTCTTCAACATGAGATACATTAAACCTATTTATAAAATCTTCAGAAGCTTCTTGCTCTGATGTTATATTACTATTATAAAGATAACCATATGAAACAGTATCCTTTAATGGTATAATAAATGTCCATCCATTAGGTGTAGCTACAGCTCTTGTATAAGGTACTGTATCTGAATGTAATTTATGTCTACTATAAAGAAGTACAGAATTTACAGGAACATTTAATTTATTATAATTATCTTTATCTCTATTATGTCTACCTCTACAATCAAATATAAAATCAGCATCTATTTCCTTCTCAGGATTTTGTATAGTTTTTTCTATTACATTAACTAATCCAGATTCTCTTACTATTTTTGATAATTTATTAGGAACAAAATGTGATGCTACATTATCCATAGCAAAAGGATGAAATATCTCATATTGTTTTTTTCCCCATCCTTCATATAATATACCAGTCTTAATTGTTGCATCAATAGGATTATTATACCAATCAATACCAAGTACATCATATACTATATTAGTAAAAGTAGGTAAAGTTCCTTGTCCAACTCTTTCTATAGGATATTTATCTATATTATGGTACATTACAATTTCAACAGGTTGTCTTCTTTGAAGTAATTCTAGTGCAGTTATACATCCCGCATTACCAGCACCTACTATTGCAATTCTTTTCATTTTACCCTTTATTAGTTATATATTTTTTTATAAAATCTAAATTTAAAATCCCGTGTTTTCCTTTAATAACATTTTTTCATATTTTTCTTTTGTGATTCTATCTGGTTGTAATTCTACCCACCCGGCCTTTTTAAGTTGTTGTTCTTGTGGATAGTTCCATTCGTTAGTATAACCATAAACTATTTTTTTATTAAATTGTTTTGCTGTCATTATAATTTCCCTCGTTATTGAATTGGCCATTCCTTTATTTCTATATTCTACAAAAGTATACTGATTTCCTTGCAAATCTTTATTTGGATCAAACCATCCCCAAGATACTATCTCTCCACCCTCCTCTATATAATTATAAATCCAATTATTTTTTAATCTTTCTTTAGCAGATTCCATGTCCCACCATAATCCTTCAACATCTTTATTAAAAACATCCAGTCCATTCTGAATTTTTTGTTGAATTTTAGTATTAAAATTTTCAGATGTAATCTGAATCACATTATATGCTACTTTCTTATCTTTGTATAATTCTAATGGACAATAACCACTATACTGTGAATCGTTTAATAAAGATGACTTAATATTCTTATCTTCTATTAAAATTGGTCGTTCATTTTTAATAACTAAATTAGGAAACTCTTTTTCGTTTAATATTATTTCTATTTTATTCTTATCTAATAATCTCAAATGAGTACGTTGAATCTTGCCCGTCCCAGTCTTAGGTAAATTATTAACAAATTCTATATGCCGTGGATACTTATAAGGTGCAATATTTTGTTTAACAAAATCCTGTAGTTCTCTAATTAAAGTCTCGTTACCCAAATTCCCCTTGGTCGTAACCACAAACGCCTTAACCAAACTACCCCGATGTACATCTGGTACTCCTACCACAGCACACTCCATAACCGCGGGATGTGACATCAAAACAGTTTCAACTTCTGGTGCACCAATATTATATCCACTTGAAATAATCATATCATCACTGCGTGACTGAAACCAAAAAAATCCATCCTCGTCCTTTTTATAAAGATCCCCCGTAAAGTTCCAACCGTCGCGTACATAATCAAGTTGACGTTCATCATCTAAATAAATACATCCAGTAGGGCCCTTTACTACTAAATTTCCAATAGTTCCATTTGGTACAGAATTCATTTCATTATCCACTACTATTGCCTCGTAACCTGGTACAACAATCCCTGTAGAACCAGGTTTTATAGCACCTTTTTGTGATGAAATAACAATATGTCCTCCCATTTCAGTAGAACCCATTCCATCAAGAATTTCCAAACCTGTTTTATCTTTCCACTTCTCAAATGTTGGTTTGGGTAAATACTCTCCTGCAGAAACACAAGTCTTTAAATATTCTAATTTATTATTTCCCATTTCACTAAGTATAAAACGATACGCAGTTGGTGTGCTGAACATAATAGTTGCCTTGTGTTTTTCTGCTGCTTCTAAGAAAATATTAGGTGTAAATTGTTCAATTAAAATAGTTGTTGCACGCGCATCTAACGGAAATAAAACAAGTCCTCCCAATCCATACCCAAAGGCCATATGTGGTGTACCAATAAAACGATCTTCAGGCCCTGGACTTAAACAATTACGGCTATAAGTCAAACAACTACTTATTAAGTCTTGGTGAGTACGAACAACCGCCTTGGGCTTTCCAGTAGTTCCAGAAGTAAAAGAAATCAAACAAGGATCGTCACACGAAGTTGATATATTATCAAACTCTCCAGATTTATCCTTAGCAAGTTTATCCAATTCTCCACCATTAAAACTTATATAATCCATTTCATCAACTAATGGAAGTTCCTCAAGTAAACGACAATCACAAATAGCTAATGAAACCTTGGCCTTATTAATAATGGTTCTTAATTCAACCTCACGTAATAAAGGCATTGTTGGAACTACTATACACCCAGCCTTAATTGCCCCTAACCAAGCAGTCATCATAGCATAACAATTTGGTGATCTAAGTAATACTCTATTACCTGGAACCAATTCAAAATCTTCAATTAAAACTTGTGCTATACGATTTGAATCTTTCTGTAACTCTGAATACGTCCATTCACCATTATCCATAATAACAGCAATTTTATCACCAAATCCTTCCTCAATAGCATCATCCAAAAGTATTTCAGCACAATTCAATTCTTTCGGATAAGAAAAATCTTCAAGATGTATCAATTCTGGTTGAAATTTTAGTGGTGGTAAATTATTCCTAACAAATAAATCTTTCATCTCATTCATAAAAAGTTTTTTCCACCCAATCATTTAACCATTTATTTTTATATAAATCAATTAGTAAAACAACTCTATCATTATTTCCTTCGTTAATCACAATATGTAATTGAGTAACATCAAAATGATATAAATTTCCTGGGATTTGTTGATAACAAGAACATTTATTTTTAGTAACTTCCTTGAAATCTTCTAACCCATAGGAATTATCTGACCACCAATCTCCAGTAGTAAATACATGCCAATCTTGGTCAGTAATACATAGCCAACAATCATCATTTACAACAATGGGTATTTGAAACCTTAATATATTGTTTCCAACTATTGGTTCATCTGTATGTACTCCATAAGATGAATGTGCCTTTCTATTCATTAATCTAAACCCAGCTATCTTTGTTTCAAAACTATCATATATTTCTTTAAAATATAATGTCTTATTTAAAATATTATTGTATGGTTTATTAACTTTATTCCCTTTACCTCGTTGGTGATAATTTCTTGCCTGTGATTTATCTGGTAAAGATATCGAATGCCCACCCCAACCATCCTCATATCTAAATAATTTTTCTACTAAATCCTTATCTTGAATTAATTTATCTATATCATAAATATGTTTATTTACTTTCATTTTTTTCTCCTTAACACACCGAATATATCCAGTGTTTTTTCATAAATTTTTGCTTATTCTCAATACTAAATTTTA
>CALBXV010000316.1 GCA_937890045.1 uncultured archaeon | reverse complement strand
TGACCATATTTATTCAGAAGATGAGGTTATACTTATGCTAGCACGTATCCGAGACTATAAGGAGAGAGATAGAAAGAGAGCTAAATATAATAATCGTGAGAGAATAGATGGCCAGAAGGGTCAGGTCTTTCCATTTACTGATGCTCCCAGAATTAATATAATTGATGATTAGTAGTTAGCGAGTCATGACATGAAAATCAGATAAAACCTCGCTCTGATGACTGCTTGTATCAGTATAACCTCAGATTGTTGTCCAATAAGGCAAACATGGAATGGTTAGTGATAATCTTACACCTACTGAGATACTGGTACTTTTCTTATATTGGGAACTTTTTTATTTAAACCACGTATAATAAGTAGATAAGGAGAATACAATGAACATTAATGCATGGTTAGATTTATATTATTCTATGATTGTGCGACCAATCAATGTAAATAACAAGATGGGTTTCTTGCTTAGCAACAGTATGAGGATACTCTTTAAGGATACATCATTAACTGATAAGTCTGTCCAATTACTTAAACGACACTATGAAAGGATCAAAGTATGAATTACAGAGTAATAGCTATATGGAAGAATAGGAAGGGCGATCAACTTCGTGATGAAGAGGTGGGAGTGTATAGTAGCAAGGAGGCTGCTCAGTTTACAGTTTGGAATGTTATGATAGGTGGAGTGTATGTTAAGGATTTGGACAGAAAGAACTTCGTACATAAGAAACTGTTCCCGAATGAGATGGCTGTTGAACGTACCAAAGATGATATTACTGTTAGTTTTGGTACAGTAGAGAAACACATCGAAAGAAATAACATTCGTGACAGAGTAGAGAGTGATCTCATAGAATATGAGGCTGTTTGTACCTGTGACGACTGTGAGAACTCTAAAGGATATGGGACTGTGTTCTATATAGTGCCTCAGAATTTTATTAAAGGAGAAACTAATGGTAGAAGAACTTATTCTTGAGAATGGCATATTGATTTATCAGACACCCTGGTACCTTAGATATGGATTTATTAATTTGTGGCAGACCACACTTATTGGAGTGGCTATATTGCTTATCCTTGAGTGGGGGTTGCAACAGAATTGGAGGAAAATACTGATGGAAACATGGGTATATGCAAAAACTATTGTTCTATATCTAGAGCATATTGCTATGATTGTTGCTGGATTTCTAACAGCAATATTATTTAGACAGAAGAAGTATAAGAACCTAAAGCTGGAACATGAGAGGCAACAATGGGTCATTGATGCTCAAAAAGAGGCTCTTACTGAATATCAAAAGGTTGAAATGAAAGAGGAACAAGCTAGAATGAAGGAGGAGCGATTAGAAGCTGAAAAGGAGCGGATAAAAGCTAATACCCCAGAGTGGGGACTAAAGATTGCCAAACTGTTTGGTGATACATGGAAAAAACAACATTTCCCAAAGGAAGGTATATTATGAGAGATCATGAATTAGAAGATATATATGATAGATTATATAAGTTATCAGTTGCTTTAGCAGAAACTGTTGCAATAGTAAAGGAACTACAGTCTGATGTAAAAAAGAAATATCCTTTACAATATGAATGGGATGTAGATGTTGATGAGGATGGCCCTTTCAAGAGAAAGATAACAGCAAGTACTGATCGTGCACATCAGGTTATAGGTAAGATTAAAAAACCTTCTCCTGTGCCAGGTGGAACGGAGGATGACTAATGTGGGAATTTTATGTACATATAGCTATAGCTCTTGCTATTCTTGTAACAGATGATATTTATAGCAAAAAGGCTAAACAACAAGAAGATGAGATATTTATGAGAGAACAGTGGTTAGAGGAGCAAGAAGAGAAAGGCATCTTGGTTGATGACCTAATCTATATATCACCTGATACAACTGTGTCAGATACATTGAAGGAGAATAGTAATGATAAACATTAGATGGAGTGATGCTAAGTGGGATAAGGAACTAGAGAAGTGGTTCTGTCCTTGTTGTAAACAAGAGGTTGATGTAAGTAGCGAGGAACTACAATATGCTATGTATGCTGAGGAAAGTGATAAACAACGGGCATATGAGGAAGGTAACTATGAAGAAGCTTAAAGTAAAAGAGTGTGTGATATGTAAGGGTAAGATAAACATAGAGGACTATGGTAGTGGTAAGATATGGGACAATGGACACAACCCATGGCCCATAAGAGATAATGGTAGATGTTGTACTGATTGTAATCTCTTTGTAGTAGTACCTGCGAGAATGAGACAGCATTATGTAAGGAGAGAGAATGATGGCTAAGTTTGGTGGTGATACAGGAATAGACGCTGACTATATGTATGAACATGACCAAATAAACGAAGTATGGGGTGTAAGAAGTTGCCCTAAATGTGGTAGCAGTCTTATGGCGGCTGAGTTTGGAGATGCCAGCTCAGATGAGTCAACACCTGGATATATGTGTCAGAAAGATTGTGGATACTCTGAAATGATAGTCAGCGACTTTCTAGGTTGTAATTATGGTTATACTAAAGGAGATATAGGTGATGAAAAAGTGCGATAAGCCTGGGTGTGATATAATATACAATGAGATGTATCAGACTCCTGTTAAAAAGAAGCGAGCTGATAAGGAAATTATTAGAGACTATATGTATAGAATCATAATGAAAGAGAAAATAAAGAATGAAGGCAAGTTTGGAGTAGGTAAAACTATTATACAATTCTTACAACAAGAGGTTGATAAACTGTCATGAAAGAAGAAATCAAGGGTATGAAACAGTATAGAGATCGCTGTGTTAAGCTAATGTCATATATATTAAAGCACTATGACGAACACAGTGTTCTAACAAAGATAGGTTTTTTGAAACTTATAGAGGAAGTATCGGAGAAAACAAAATGATATTAGAAGTAAAACGATGGCCTGAGAGTCAGGAAGTTATAGAAGACCCTGAGTGGTTTGCTATAATGGGTATTGATGATGAAGGAAGACACCAAATAGGTTCTTTAGCTCAAGCTAGAGTATTGATGGGAGAAACAGTAACTGATAAGGAGAAAAATGAAATGGGATTCTTTTCAGAAATGGATTTAATATTCAAAGAAAGTGATGATCCTAAAAGTGATGCTGCCTGTTATATTTATGAGAGGGCAAAGAACAATAATGGGTCAAAGATGACAATTATGGAGGCTTTTGAAGAAGCAAATGTACACTATGCAGATTGGTTAGATATTCAAGATGCAATTAACAAAGAACATAGAGAGGATAGTAACGTATGAACCAGATACAGAAAACAATAGATTATGATTTATTTCATATAATAGACTTCAATAGAGAGGTCGGAAAGAACGCAATCAACTCATTAAGAAAGGATATGAAGAACAATAAGAATCTTTGTATTGATTATCCAATAATAGTTGATGATGATATGAATATTCTTGAAGGGCAAACGCGGTACTTCGCTTGTAAGGAAGAAGGTAGAACTGTGTATTACAAAATCTCTGATAGACTTACGATTGATGATGTCCCAAAAGCTAATAGTTTCCAGAAGAAGTGGACTATGAAGGATTATCTACATGCTTATATAAGTCTGTTCAACGATGGCCAGAAGAAATATACTGCATATAAGATATTCAGTGACTATATGGAGTCAATTCCTAAACTGTCACCTTCTACAGCTATGATAATACTATGTGGTAGCAGACAGACAGCAACTATGGATAAGTTTCAGAATGGTGAATTAACTATTCATGATTTAGTAAATCTTGAGTGGTCTGATAAATTCGCAACAGACCTAAGAGACTTTTCTACATATAATGATAGACAAATTATCCCAAGCCATTACTGGCATAGGAATTTTGTAGTAGCCTTCTTCACATTATATACACATAAGCGGTATGACCATAAACAAATGCAAGATAAGATTGGAACTGTAAGTCGTATGCTTGTTAAATGTCCTAGTACTGAAATGTACATAGAACTTTTAGAAGAGTTCTATAATTGGAAAGTATCATCCCCAAGAAGGATCAGATTTACTTGATTTCCTCCTCAGGGAATAGTAGATTAAGGACTAGATAAGGAGTATATAATGATAGATATAGAGTCAATCTATGAATCATTCCTTCAACAGGAAAGTAAGAAGATTCAGCTCAGATATAAAGGAGTTGAAGACTGGTTTGGTGCCAGTTCGGCTGGACAGTGTTATCGTAAACAATGGTATCGTGCCAACAAATATGAACCAACACCTCCAGATAAAAGAGTTAATAGACTCTTGCGACTTGGCACCATAGTTCATGCTGATTTTGAAAATGCAATTACTAGTTTAAAGAAGCTGGGCTATTTAGATGATATTAGCCCAGAAAAGTCTGAATGGATTACTGAATATCAAATAAATCTACCTGTTCTAAAAGTGGTAGGTCATCTTGATATGGCATTGATAGATCATGAAGAGTCTAAAGCATATTTATGGGATATTAAAACTGTACATAGTTTCAAGTGGAAGAAACAGTTTGGACATATGAAGAATAGAGACCCTAATCCAAGTGTAAATTATGAGTTACAGCTTGGAACATATGCCATGGGTCTTGCTAACGACTATGAAGTAGATGATGTCGAGATGAATTTGATATGGTATAACAAAGATACAAGTTCATTAAAAACTAAGCGAATCAATGAAAACTTCGTAGATGAAGCTATGATATATTGGACAGATTTGATTGAATCACTAGAAGATATAATAGAACCAGAAGAACTAAAGCCTGGCATTACACCAGGAGTTCCTGTGCAAGAATGGGAATGTAAGTACTGTCAATTTGCAAAACATTGTGACAGTCCATTTAAGAAATAAGGGCCTATAACCCCCTATAGTCCCCCAAATTAGGAGAAATTATGGTAGGATATAAAAAAGAGATAACAGAGATATATGATGAATTGTCTCATAAGGACGTTTCTAAAAATACTGAGAAGAAGGGCAAGTTCACTTATTTAAGTTGGGCTTGGGCTGTAAGAGAGTTATTAAATGTAGACCCAGAAGCAACTTGGGAAGTACATGAATACCTTCATGAAGAAGGAAGTACAGTTGCTCCATATATGAGAACAGGTGCAGGTTGCTTTGTAAAAGTAACTGTATGGTCTGGTGGTATAGCAAGACATCAGGTTCATCCTGTATTGGATCATATGAATAAATCCATAGAAGAGCCAAATGCATTTCAAGTGAATACATCTATTCAAAGATGTCTAGCAAAAGCAATTGCTCTTCATGGTCTTGGATTATATATCTATGCAGGTGAGGATTTACCAGCACCACCGAAGCCATTAAGTAAGGAGCAATATCAGGAAATAACTATGTTGCTAGCTGAGATGAAGGACTTTGATGAGGAAAGTAGTAAAATTATAGCAAAGATGGACAGTGAAGAGATAAATGAATCTAACTTCAAAGGTTCTATTGCAAAATTAAAGAGGATAAACAACTTTAAAGATTCTATTACAAAACTAGAAAGGACAGACAAATGAGTGTATCATATGATGATAACCTTCTTTCAGCAGGGAGTGTCTATACAGTAGGCACAAACGATGGTAAGGAGTTTCAAAAAGTAATATTCGTTGGGTATAAGCTAATGAATGGAAAGCCGATAATGGTATTTAGCACTGAGGAAACTTTCCCAAAGCAGATAACTATTAATCCTAGCTTTCACACGTTCACTATGGAAGAAGAGATGGTTGAACATAACCATATTACTTTCCAACAGGCAGAAGATGCTGGTGAACAAATCGAATACAAATCATGAAGGAGAACAACATGGGTACCATAACAACAGAACAAGCTGAAAAGCTTACAAAATCTGGTGTGATTACTGATGAGGTCAAAACTACTCTTGAGAAAGATGGCCTGATTAGCACACGCAGAAGTTCCAAGTCTTGGAAAATGAAGACAGCTGATGGTTCATGGGTATTCCCTACTCTCTATTACAGAGGTGGTAAGGGTACTACTATGTCCAAAAAGCAGGTATCTTTCAACACTGAGTTCAATACTCTGTGTGAGAAGTACGGAACATCAAGTAAATAAGGAGTTAAGATGCGTACAATAGATGCAACTTACGATACAACAGCTACTGGAGATTTTGTTCCAGTAGAACCTGGTGTTTATCCAGCACATGTCTCTGATGTAATAAGCAGAGAAATACAAGTGAGGGGTGAACCAGCAGTAGTATTTGATCTCAAGTACAAGATTGCTGAAGAGGCCAGTGAGTTAGAACAGACTATCTATGAAATGGATGGTTATGATTACAAAACAGATTCAGATGGTGATCGTATCAAAGTTATGAATGGAGATGGATCGCCTAAGAAGGTTAACTGTAATCATGTGGTTGGCAGGGAATATAGAGGAAGAGGTTGCTTTTTGTTTACGGGTTCTGAGAACTCATCTAAGAACAAAAGGTACTTTCAACTCTTAGATGTACTAGGTGTCAAAACTGAAGAGATCGAGCAAGATGGCCGCATGGTCAAAAAGCTTCCTCTGGTTGAAAAGGACGATGTTTCTGGACGACCAGTACAAGTAGAATTGAAGCTGGATTCCTTTATTACTAAGGATACTAAGCATCTACCCGAAGACCAACAATCGAAGAAGTTCGTATGGAAAGCCTGGAATGTTCACCCTTGGAATGATGGCCCTGTGCTATCTGAAGAGGAAATGGACACAGACATTCCGTTCTAACCCTACTTCGTGGGAATGAAGGGACTTGGGAGATGGAATAGAATAGATGACCTGCAGGCTAATCAAATCTATACATCTGCGACCAGATCGTAACTTGTGGCCACCATACCTCTTGAGTTCCGAAACGCCTTGCCAAGTCCCTTTAAAAATTTGAAGTGGTGATATGTCCATGCTATTAATAGAGTCTATTTCTTTAGTACGGAGCTGGCAGAAATCCCGTACACACTTCATTAACACCTCTAATAGGTAGTTGCCGTAATAAATCTAGAGTCCTATTAAGTGTTAAATTAAGGAGCCCAGTTAGTACCTATAGCTCGAGCATAAAAGCTGGAATAGTAGATGCAGGGATACCAGCGGGCTCCTTATTAAATTAGGAGATATTATGAGATACAAAGCAAAGAAAATGTATAATGGCTGTGTATCTGTAAGAGATTACATGGTTAAATCATGCAGGGTCAAAAAAGAGGACCTTGAAATAGAGTACGAAGGCAAAGTAATGACAATTCCTTTAGGCCAGTTAACTAAAGATAATGGGTTTCAATTCCATAGAAGAAAGTTTAAATCTAAATGGGATAATACTACTTATGAGTTAATTGACTTCAAGTTCAAGCCTGACAATGAATCACAGCTTGATATATTTAAGGAAAAAAAGTAAATTGAGGAGAGGGTGGTCTACTCCTTCCTTCGTACTTCCTTATCTGGAGTTCTCCTCCTCCCTGTAGGTCACCCTCATTAATTTTAACAGGAGGTACACATGGAAGAACCAATAGTACAAATTAGATTCACCCAAAGCGAGGTGAAATTATTAATCAATGCTTTAACAGCATTAAAGACAATTATTCTGCCAATAGACTTTGAATGGAAAATTCCATACAAAATGCTTAGAAAACAGTTAATTGATATATCCCATGAGTTTAGTGAGCAAAAGAAATTAAACAATGTGAAGAATCAAGCTGAAGAAAGAGGCTCCATGTCAGTTGCAGATGAAATTGCAAAGGCCCAAGGGACTTTTGTAGCTGGATGTAAGGGAGATGACTGTGATTAGGGAAAAAGTTGAGAAATCATATCTAGGAGCAATTCTGGGGATACCTCGATTTATAGTGGATACTTATATCGCATGATAGCGAGAAAGTGTCTTAAAACCACCTTTAAACAGTCCGTTTTTTCAAAAAACATAAAAAAAGGAGTAGAAAGTGAGTAAAAGGACAAATGCGCCCGTTTATACCTTTAAAGTGAAAAATAATATTCTGGGTAGGGTATTTATTAAGGCTGTTAAGAAGAAATTGAATAGCCAGAGGTATTACTTAGTTCTTCGTGGTAGGCATAGTGATAGAAAGAAACTATATACAAAACTTAATATGGAATATAAACCTGGCACCCAAAACGATGTTCCATTAAACCACGCTGAGACTTTTGGTATTTATATCAAAGAGAAGTTAAAATATAATGGAAAAGCCCAGAACAGTTAGAACTCGGGATTTATTAGCTAAAAGAAGCAAAGGTGCCAGAAAAATCCTACGACATGCTATTGCTAAGATAGTAGAAACCATTCCTTCTGAAAATAGAGGATATGGTAGATGGTTTTTAAAGGAAGTACAAGACATACCAGATGGAGTAGTTATATGGTGCTGTGAGCAATATCTAGCTAATCCATACGTGTATCAAGGGAAAGGATTTGCTTTTCTAAATAAAATGTGTCAAAATCATCTAAAGAATAAAGATAAGATTGCTAAGTACGAAAAAATGATACTTGGCTCAACACCACCTAAAAGGGAGGTTCCGTTATGAATATGAGTGATTCATTATTTCCAGTAATGGAAGAATCAATACAGGTTGAAGGACTGAAAAATTCAACTGATTATAAGTTTATCATCAATGCTGAAACATCAGAAGTTCTAAGTTGCATGACAGATGAATATAGATTAGTAACTAATGAAGATGTTATTAAGAAGGCTATGCCAGTTCTTAAAGATAATGGCGCTGTATTAACATCAGTCAATATGTTTAACAATGGTGCTAGGACTACATATAGATATAGGTTTCCTAAGATTACTGTCAAAATTGACAAGGATGAATTACATCCAGAGGTAATCATTAAGAACTCTTATGATGGTAGCACAAACATAGATGCTCTTGCTGGTGCATTTAGATTAGTTTGTTCTAATGGTTTGATTATAGGTCGTACCTATGGACATACTAAGAATAAGCACAGTATATGGAATAAGAACCTAGATAGCCTAGATACTATTATTCCAGAGATGATACAGACATCTATCCAAACTATTAAAGAAGATGTGCCTAATCTTCAAAATACAAAGATAAAGAAGTCTGATATTTCTAGGCTAATAGAGATGTTCCCTTCTACTGTAATGGAAGAGCTAACTAACTATCTAGTAGTTAATCCTCCAAAGACATATTGGGACTTGCTTAATGTAGCTACATGGTGTGCAACACATCAGTTGAACAGAAACTATGAATCTACACATAAGCTGGAAACAGGGATTTATCCTAAGATCATGAAACTAGCTAAGCATGAAATAGCGTCAGCATGACATCCCCCACATGGGTTAGATGTCCTGTGGTAATACCGTGGTACGGAGGGAAGTTTGAGTTAAGCAAAAAGCTTGTACCCATGCTTCCTTCCCATGAGCGGTATTTCGAGGTATTTGCTGGTGGTCTATCTATGTTCTTTAGAAAAAATAAGTGCCATTGGAACGTAGTAAATGACTTGGACAATGATGTAGTGAATCTATACATAAGTGTAGTAGAAGAGTTTGAGGCATTTAAAGAGTTTGTTTATTGGTATCCAAGAAGTAGAGCCCTGTTCCTTAAAATCAAAGATGAGATAAAACAGGGCAAAGAGATAGAGATGCCTGACCCTAGAAGGGCAGCAAGATACTTTTATGTTATTAGGACAGCTTTTAATAAAAATCCCTATGGCTCTTTCAGTAAAAGCCCAAAGAAAGACTGGGGTACTAAGTTGATAGAAGAACTGAAATATAGTAGGTCGTATTTTGATGGTGTAACCATAGAAAACCTAGACTTCAGAGAGCTTCTAAAGAGGTATCCACCAAGAGATGTGGATTTATGGTACATGGACCCACCTTATGTAGTAGCAGGCGAGAGAGGAGACTATTATGTCCACGATTTCACCAATGAAGACCATGAAGGTATACTAGAAGTATGTAATGAAATAGATGCTGCTGGTGGAAAATTCATGGTAAGCTATGATGATCGTAATAGGATACGGGAACTTTTTAGCAACTATAACGTAGGAGAGGTAACCACTAAGTACGCAGGTAACCTAAGTAAAAGAAACACAGTGATTAAAGAGTTAGTTATTACTAACTATACATCACCAACATATCAAGAAAGCATATTTAAGGAGAACTAATCATGCCAGATAAACCATTACCAAGTTCAGTTGATGCTGAATGCTCTGTATTAGGATGCATCATGACTGATGAGTCTGTATATGATAAGGCTTCAGCATGGATTCGTACATCAGACGTATTTTATGATAAAGACAACCAGCGTGTATGGGAAGCCATTTCAGTATTACATAAAGCTAAAGAGCCTATTGATATGGTAACTGTACATAATAAACTAAAAGATATGCAAATGCCAGGGCAAGAGAAAGTAGATAGCTATTATCTCTCTGGATTAGTAGAAGACACAGTATCCGCTGCTACCGCTCAACACCATGCTAAAATAATATGGGAAAGATACATTCAACGGCAAACAGCTCAGAGTGCGTATCGTTTATTCAATCTATCATTCAGAGACTTAGAAGAAGTAAATAAAACTCTTGAAAGCCATGCCAAGTTAATTACAGAGCTAAAAGAGCTACACCCATCTAGGAAGAAGGATATTCAGACTCATATTAACGACACATTAGAGAACATGAAGTCTGGTAATAATATCATTCAATTTGGTATGCCTATCTTAGATTGGCCAGCTGGTGGTATGACTAGAAAAGAGATTACTGTACTTGGTGGTAGACCTGGACATGGAAAGACAACTCTTATGATAAATATTGTTGACTCTCTTCTCTCTCAAGGCAATAAAGTAATGCTATTTAATAGAGAGATGTCCAATACAGAAATGCTAAAGAAGATTATCGTTATGAAATCTAAAAGCCTGTCATACTTCAAGGTTCGTAAAAATGAATGTAATAATGGAGAAATGAAAACTATCGAGAAAGTAGTGAACCAAATCTCTAATGACTATAAGAACCTTATCATGTATGATGATATTAGGACTCTAGATCAGAGTATGAGAGAGATATATCGTTACAAGCCAGACGTAGTAATAGATGATTATATCCAGCTTATTTCAGTAGAGGGAAAGAAAGATAGGCGATTTGAGATTGAAGATATAATGCAAGAGTATAAATGGATGTGTAAACAGATAGATTGCTCTGCACTACTTCTCAGTCAGCTTAATCGTGAAATTGAAAGAAGAATAGACCCTAAACCTAGAATGAGTGACTATGCAGAATCTGGTGTTATAGAACAAACTGCAGAAACCGCACTATTTGTTTTCTATGGCTATAACTTTGATAGCGACAGATATGACCAATATACTAGCGAGTTAATAAGCAGTAAGACCAGATATGGACAAACTGGTAGCTACACAATGGGGTTTAATGGTGACAGATGTAAGTTCTATAATAGCGCTGATCTAGCTAGAGAGGATGTTACCAGAGTTCTCGAAAATTCTAGCAAGCCATAAACCATGTAGAATGTGTAGCAAGTCTCTTAAAAAAGATGCATACACTATGATTAGCGCATTTACTCAGACTGAGGTAACTCCAGTTTGCAGGAAGTGCGCTATACAAGAATACTATGGAAAAAAGCTAACCATCAATAAAAAATATATACGTGACCAAGTAAACAATCGTATATTAGGAATAAGAGATGAGTAAACTATATATAGGAATTGATCCTGGTGCCAATGGTGGGATAGCTTCATATGATGGAAAAGAGCTACATACTATCAAATGCCCAAGTGGAGGAAAAGCTATGGCACATTCTGTCAGAACAGTTGTCAATAGTTTTGAACTTGATGGTGGGGCAAAAAGTAGAATTTTAGTTACTTTTGAAAGAGTTCATGCTTTCCCGCATGATGCCAGAAATTCTGCCTTTAAGTTTGGAATGAACTATGGAATGTGGCATGGTATTGTAGGAGCACTAAGACTTAGTTATTGTGAGGTAACACCTCAAAAATGGCAAGCATATTATATCCATGAAAAAATGGAGAAAAAAGAACGTAAAAAATACCTAAAAAGTATTGCACAAGAGCGGTTCCCTGATACTAAGATAACGCTGGCAATATGTGATGCTATATTAATAGCAAAGTTTGCACATGATAATGAGTTATTGGCTCAACATTAACAAGTAGGGGATGGATAGTTTTTTGGTGTTCTATCTGTCCCTGAAAGTTAACCGAGGAGAACATTATGGAAAGAAATGGATTTGGATACCCCTCTATATTATACTTAGAACTATGGAAAGATGATTTTGTAAAAGGAATAGACTTTATAATATTATTTGTAGAACTTTCTGCTCATGTTGCTAAAGATGGCTACATTACTATTGGATTAGCATTAATGAATCTATTAGAATTTCAGTTTACAATAGGTACAAGACTAAAATGATTTAAGAGCTTCCATTACTGCACGTTTCTTAGCTGATTCATACTCTCCCCTTCTTGCTTTCTTTTGCATACGAATTTTCTTCTTTGCTTCTTTACTTTTCTTAGTTCTTATATTTAATCCACCCTTACCCCAGATTGCTTTAGACATATCTGATGTCCACTTTCTTGGATACAATCCTAATTCATAAGCAAAGATAGCATGAGAGTTACCATTGGCAATAGCAGGTATATTTTTAGTAGCCCATCTGGCAACCTCTACATTAATACTACCAAGTAATCTATTTTGTTTCTCTGAGTCAGTCATTTCATATGCATCTTTATATCCAACAAGCATCTTTCCCCAATCACTATCAGGCATACTATATAGACCAGCTAAGTTTCCCCAAAAGACTAGATCAGAGATTAAAGGACCTGAAATTACAGACTGAACAGGACCTCTACCGTAGAAGGCTTCTTCTCTCTCTTCATCGCTTTCTGCTTTAAGATATGTTACCCAATCCTTTACTCTATCAAGAGTATCATTCTCCATCACATGAGTTAAGTCTAGATTTATAACAGATGATAGTAGATGTGTAAATGCATATATACCTGCGTAACGAGCCATTGTTTTTATTTCAGGTGCATCCCATTGCCCAGCAAGAGCAGCATCTTTTGAACCTCTTAAATGTTCTGCCTGTCTATTCATAAAAGACATGGAGTAATGCATAAACTGTCCCATGATCTGACCAACAGCACCATAACCTTTATAGGTACCACCAATAATGGGCGCCTTAGCATGAACTCCATACTCAAACGCATCTGATACAACAGCTTCATTCCCAGCAGTCTTAGCCATACGCAAGGCTATTCTTTCTCTTCCTTCTGAGGTATGACCATAAGCCATGGCAGGTGACTCAGAAATCATTTTATATGTTGAAACAAATGACGTTCTAAACATCTCCTGTCTCATCCAGTTCTCAGTAATCTTTTGGAAAACAGCACCCCATCCAGTTGTTTTAGCAACAACCTTATCTATTGTCTCCCACTTACCATCTCTTTTAAATTTTAGATGTTCTTTAGTAGGGTCAAATTCAATAGAGGTTCTTTCTATACCTTCCATTGGTACAACACCTTCCATAGCTGCAATAAGGTTGGCTTCACTGAACTCATATCCAGCATCTTTAATAGCACTGTCAACCTTTGATCTTAATATCTTATCAGTCTTCCAAGCATTTCTAGACTGAAACCATGTCTTGTACCCTACATGTGCAAGATAATAATTGAATGATAAAAAGTTACGTACAGATGTTGTGAACCCGAATCCTATCTTAGATAAGAACTCTGTTGCTGTTAGTAATCTAGTTATTTTATTAACCATTGGGTCTCTATCAGTATATCCTATGGTAGCTGTCTTATATAAATCATCCATGTAATCTCTCATAGACTTAGCAAGTTCACCCTCCATACTTTGAAGGCGGTGATTAGACTTTAAGTATGCTTCCTTAACATGATTGATCTTATTAAAAGCAATAATATCTTGAGCATATCTTTTGAAGACACCAATAGGATTCTGATTCCATACTTCATTAAGACCTTCACCTCGTCTTCCTTTTAAATGGTCAGGTCTTCCATCCATAGCCATCTGGTCATATATCTTTGAGATACTTTCAAAGGCAGCAGCTTTTGCACCATCATTACTTGTATTCCATACATCATAAAGTTTTCCTTTAATCTTGGGGAGTTCAAGCAACAAATAATGAGGAAAATACCTACCCTCTTCCATACCATCTTCTATACTCTTAATAGTTTTATTAACTTGTTCTCTAAATCTCTCAGCTCTTTCATATTCAGGGCCAGCTTTACGATCACCTACATATATTTCTCTAGCTACATCAGCAGACTTACGCAAACCAAGTATAGCAACATTTCCTAGACCCTGTTTAGGATGCATAAACCCATCTATAATAGCTTCAGCAGCATTAACAACATGAGGACTTGTCTTATTCATTATCTCTGCTCTCTCTTCTTTCGTCCCCTCAATATATTTTATTACATTAGGAAGTACATCTCCACCCTTTCTAGATATTAAATCTTCAAGGGATTTAATCATTTCATTCTCTTTAGCTGTGTCACCACTAGCAATAGATTCTTTAATTCGAGCCTGTACATCTTCAACTTGCTTTAAGAATACATTAGGCGATTGTTTTCTACCAGTACCAGTACGTGTAATGGCATCAGCTTCAAAGAGAGCAGCTTGTAAATGTTTTTGAGCCTTCTCCAACTGTTGAATATAAAATACGTTATGGTTTCTTTCATATGCAACAGCTCTATTAATATTATCTAAGAAACTTCTTATGCCTGGAAACCTATTAGCTATGGCTCTTGGTACAAATGTAACCTTCTCAAACTCACTTATCTTTCTTCCACCTAATCTCCTCTCTAGATTTAGAATCTCAAGTTCTATTCTATTGTACATTCTCTTGCCCTCATAAGGAAAGTATGTATCAAATGGCATACCAGTCTTGGTCATGATAAGGTTCTTCATCATCCTATATCCAAATGTTTTATTACCTCCACTAATTTCTGACAAGGCCTTCCCATAAAACTTATTAATATTAGGAGACTTGTTCCAAAGTTCTACAAGCTTATTCCCTTTCCTTAAATGCTCTCTTAACTGACTACCATAAGGTTGACATTCCATATCTATCCACCTATCCCCTTAACGCAGGCATTACCCTCTGCTTCTTTCTTTATTGCTGTTTTCCATTCATTAACTAAACCATTCCTAACATTTACTCCACCCTCTCTATTAAATTCACTACCTGCATAGTTCATATGAACCTGTTCAGACCCATCAATCATTCTAATCAACTGTCTATTCTTATTGTTTCTAGATACATCCCATGATGGCTTCGCAGCATCCAAAGCCATCTCCAATGTACCAGAATATCCTTTACCTAATGGGTCTTTAATAATATCATGTACTAGCCTGCCCATACCTCCCAACTCATTAAAGTCTGTTGAATAGTCTCTTGTATATTCTCTACTACTATCACTTAACTCGTCAATAGTTTCTCCAGCTCCAAGAGTTCTCGCACGCCTAAGAAGAATACCCTTTCTCGAAACAAATGCTTGGACAGCATCACTATATGCTATGTCTTTTTGCTCAAGCATCCACCTATTAATTGCATTAACCACTCTAACATTTTGTTTCAAAAATGGAAATACCTTTTCACCAGCAGTTATTATTCGTCCATGATAAACTTCTGGCTGAATAAGTGACTCATATATATCCTGTATTCTACCAGCATTTTTACCAAATCCATAGTCTTGTCCCCACTCCCTAAAGAGAGGTTCAAGCCATGAATTAATATCTATTCCACCTTTAGTATAAATTTCATTCTTAGTAGCCTTATTTTCAATAGCATCTCTAAATGTTTGTGTTGTAATTCTTTTTATTGACCGATACGTAGTATCAACATCATTATAAAATCTTTCTACCTCATTAGATGCTAAGGGGACTCTAAAACTTTCAGGATTATACGTAGTGAGAGCATTTAATGCAGACAAACCATCTTGTGCTTCAAAATCGCTAGTATGATATGATCTAATAGGATTCTTTAGAACCACATACTTTAAACCTGGCTTCATATACATACCCTGCTTAGGCCCTCTAACTATTCCATCAAATAAAATATCAAACCCCTCTGGTACTTGCTCTAAACCTTTAAGAGTTGATTGATCCCATCCACGACCTATAGTATCTTCAGCTCTCTTTGTAATATTATCTTTAACCCTATAAATAACCTGATTTTCATATCCTTCATTTCTCCAGAAATGGCCCTTCTTATGACTTCTAACAGAAATCTTTGCCCAGTGCTTATCTCTTTCCTCAGGTTCAACATCTTTTCCCCAATAATCTCGCATAGACTTGGTTTTAAAGTAAGATTCCATAGTCTTTAGAGTCTTATGCTTTCTCAAAAGCCTATCTATTCTTGTTTCATTTACCCACCTTTCACTATGGAGATAATCCATGTATCCTTCAATCTGTTGTCTGTCTGACTCTATTATCTGCCACATTATATCTCTTTTCAGATCAGCATTAAGCTCTACACCACCTATCTTATGACCACCCCAATCAAGACCTAATATGTTATCCCATATTTTACCCATCTCTTCCGCATTTAACTCTTGTCCTGGGTCTTTACTTGCACGAAGAAGAGATACATTATCAAGAAACTGTCTATTAAGTGATCCAATATTCTTGAGCTCACCTGCAAATCCATAAACATCCTCTGGATTTTTATACATATCCCTTTTTCCAAGTTCATGCAATACATAGGTACCTGGAGACTGATCCATAAACTCTTGAAATAGAGTAGGTTTCTCTCTGCCAACTCCAAACGATAAAACTGGTGCCATACCTGGGTATTTAAATCCTGGCTGCTGTACCGACTGTGCAAGTTTTCCCACATCTTGAAATCTTTCTGATTTAGGAAAGAACATCTTTAGTAGAGCATTTTGCTTTCCACTATTACCACGACTCCTTCTCCATAGTCTATCAAAAATATATTTATTAGGGTCTAGATGAAATTCTCGTATATCATGATACATATTTCTGACTTGCCAGTATTCAGCCTGCCTTTGCCCAGACTCATCAAACACACCACTAAATATTCTCTGAGTTCTACCAACAGTTTGTACAACCTCTTTATAAACATCTCTGTACGCTTCATTCATAGCTCCAGAGGGACCAGATTCAACGTGCATAACAGGCTTCATATCAAGATGTAGTTCTCTGGGATTTCCATTTTGATCTACACCATGAGGTCTTTCCCCTCCTACAAAAGCCTTTGAACCTGGGACTCTTTCATATGGTGATGCAGTCTCTCCAGCTAATCCAGCCTTACTCCATCTATCAAATAATATAAAATCAATAACCTGTTCATCCGTAGCAAAAGCTAATTCACTAGCACCCTTTAGAGGATCAAGGAGAGTACTAGCTACATTATTAATTCTTTGTGCAAGGTGTTGTGTACTAGGACTACTTTGATCTAAAATATTCCATTTGTGAATGTCTGCCCCCACCTTCATATCAAATCCAGTATTCTCAAGAAAAGTAAGTGAATGATTCATTCTAATTATTCTACCTATCAGTCTCTTATTTCTATTGAGATCAGTCTTATACTTACCTATAGTATCATAACCTTCTGACGCTATACTACCACGAGCATTTAATCCATTCTCAAATATATCTGCTCCCCATACTGTTTTAGTATATGGCTGTGGTTCAACAGTTAATCCAGAGGTTCTCAGAGCCATTGACCACATACCAGGCCTAGCATTAGCAAACCAAAACAACTTATCTACATCAAAATCTCCCTGATGCTTAGTAAGCACATCCATACTATTTACGCCTACAACATTTCCAGAGAAGGGATCATTATTATATCCCTTCACTCTATTAATAACTACATCACCCATCTGTTGCCTAGGTATCCTAAGACTAATATGACCTAGTTGAGTATCATGATTTCGTAAATTTCTACTAGTCTTAGTATAAGTTTTACTATCATTTTTCCACATACTTTTATGAGAATCACTTAGAGAGCCCCAAGGACCAGCTTGACCAGATACAAAATCGCTAATCTCTTTTGCTGTAAGGTTAACTGTCTCTTTTTCTAGTACGGCATCTAATCTTCTCAAGGCAACGGCTAAGTTATGTCTTGGTTCTCTTTGAATAAACCCAGGTTCTGTTTGATTCCAATATTGGGGCTCACCATCCGCTGTAAAGATACGTACAACATCCTCAGAAACATCTTTCCCACCTGAATTTTTAAAGATAATAGGAATCTCTTGATTGCTCTGATATACTCCACGTAGGTCAGCCGCCTCAAATGGGAGTCTCATCTCTCCATACTTAATCTGTCTTCTCTGATTATTTAATTCTATGTAAGCAGGCAGTCTTAGATCAGGGTCTGGAGCAAAAACTGAAGTTCCAGCACCCTTATCAGCAGACTCTCCTAATCGGCCAGGTAATTGCTTATGAAACATTCTATGAATCTGTTTCTGAACCAGTATATCACCAGAATCTATACCCCAGTTAAGCAACTTAGCCATCATGGTTTCACTACCATACTCCTTATAAGCCAGTTCCTTCTGTGCAATATTAAAGATTTTTGCTATCATAGCATTCCTGCCATCACCATACAATTCACCAGCATCTTCCATGACTGCTCTAACATTTTTATCAAGCTTCATATATTTTATTAGATCACTGTTCTCTGCAGAGTTCATAAAGTTATGAAGAGCATCAGGAATACGTCCTTTCTCTAGTGCTTTAGGAGAAAATACTGTACTTACGTCAGAGTGAGGTATAAGAAAATCATTCGCTGTTGTATGATTAGCTCTTATCCCAGCCGCCAAGTTCTCAGCAAAACTAAGGTTAGAATCAAAACTTATATTTGCAACCACATTTGCAGAGTGTGACTTAGCAGCTGATTCACCCATAATTATATCAATGTTATGGAGAGCCATAGCATTAGCTATAACCTGATCGAAAAAGAAATTCTCTTTACCTATTAAAGTTCTTGCATCTTCTGGAATATTATGATGAATAATTGGCTTGACACCCCCACGACCTTCCCCTAAGCCAGCTCCAGCATTAGCATAAACTACATGACCAAAACCTTCTCCAAGCCACGCAGCCCCATCCATGTTAGATGTAGTCTCTGTTATGGATTGAATTTCATTACTTGCTATAGCATTTATCATATTATCGTAAGCATTTCGTGCTTCGCCCGATGCATTTATTCGAGCATCAGCATACTGTCTTAATAACTGCTCTCTCGAACTAAACAAGGGATGATTGATTACTTCATCTGGGACAACAGCGACATTAGCCTGATACCCTTTAGCCCGTTGTTCACTATAAGCAAGTGCAAGAGGCTCATTGCCCCCGAGATATTGTGTTATTACTTTTTCGTGAACATTTTCTACTACTGGATTTAAAGCTGTAGCATTTCTCTTCTCACTTAAATGTGCGTATTTAAATATGGAAGCCGTCTCTGACTGTACATCTCCTTTCTTATTGTATCCAACTAAATCATTAAACCCCTGAGTATTTATAAAATCATAATACATAGCCCTCATAAGAACTCGTTCTTCATTCTTGCTCTCAGTCTTTCCTTCAGATTGTACCTTATCTATTGCATCTCCAAAGATGTCCTCGAAGTTTCTACGAGCTCCACCAGCCAAAGACTCTCTCTTTTTCTCGTACCATGTACCTACTTTCTCTGACCATGCTAGCTGATTATTTGAAATCGAAGTCCCATCATATAATATATCATCTGTTTGAGAAACAGATAAAACTCTCCATCTACCATCCGTACTTCTCTCTCTTGTTCTATCAGCTAATTCATCAGCGGCTTCTTCTCTTTTATCAGAATCTTGTATTTTTCTGCCAGCTTCAGCAGTTAATTTGAAATCAGTTAAGAGATTCTCAACATTAATAGGATTACCATCTTTTCCTGTTATATCTCTAATGCTTTTTGTTCTTCCACCTGAGTCAAGACCATCAGAAGACAAATATGCTAGAGTTGTTATATTTAATGGAGTATCAGAATCTTTATCGTTTAGCCATCTATCAAATTTTTCAACACTTCCTCTCATTCTAGACGCATCAGGGTCTTGCCTTAAAATATTTAGTTGCCCATCATATGTAAACTGGAGTGGTTTATGTGTATCAACAATCGTACCTATTACTCTATTGAGGTCATATAAAATAAACTCTTGAACGGAATCATTAGCATGCCTTGTGATAGCCTGATCTACTGTTTCTCCTGCCGCCTTCTTTAAGTCTCCATCCTCATACTTATCCTTAGCTCTGGATTCACTATTATCTACCACATCATTAATCATATCCCGCACTACATCTAAAAGCTCTCCCTTCTGTCTCAACTTTGTTCTTCTTGCAGGAGTAAGCGACTCAGTATCTGCTAGTTCAGCAGATACTATTCTCTCTCTCAATTCAGGACTAAAATTACCCGTATCAGCATCAAGCATAATACCACCATATTTAGCAGCAACACTATTAGGATTAACTGAGGCAGATACACTTGACTGACCAGATAGAAATGCTGAAGCGGCTTCTGCTATCTTACTTTCATATCTTGCTGCAGTCTCTGGATTTATAAGCTTTTGATTAGCCGCCAGAACTGTTTGTAGGTAATCTCTTAGAGCAGTGTATCCCTTCTTTTTAATAAATTCAGATAGTAACTGTTCTTCAGTAGCTTCCATATTCATGCTTGTATGCTCTGTTAAATAACCTCTTATCTTGTCAAGCATAATAGCTACTTGCTCTCTATTAACTCCTCTTCCACCGTCTATCATCATTTGTACAATAACTCTTTGGGCTTCCTCTCTTGAATGAATATCACGGCTTTGCAATTCAAGAACTCTTTCTCTTTGAGCCTCAATCTTTGCAAAGTCAATACGATTCATAACCATGTCTATTCTCTCAGCTCTAGACGCCCCTGGCATATGAGATATTGCATCATCTACTGTTCTAACTTGTTCATATGCATTTTCAAGTGTCTTAATAATTATATCTAAATCTTTTAATCCCTTCTCTGAAAATTGACCTCCCTTTCTCATGTCTTTTAAAGCATTAACTGATGTCACCATAGACTCAGCGCTCCACTCTCCCTCATCTCCTGCAAACCTACTCTTTATATTCTCTCCCAAAGTTGCTAACGTAGCAGCATCTTCCTCTACCGCTAGGGATTCTCTCAATCTAATGAGTGGTTCTTGAATCTCTGATCCATAACTTAATATTTTATCAGCCTTATCTAGGGCAAGTCTAAGAGAAGGAACCTCTCCTCTATCAATATACTTAGTCTGTTCTATCTTAGGTCCTCTATCTCCTGTATCAATAACTAAGTCACTTATGGTACGGAATCTTCTCTGTATCTTTTCATATATCTTCATGTACCTTTTACGTTCTTTGGGATTGCTTACAAGTTCTGGACCATCTTCCAATAACATCTTTTCAAAGTATCGTGCTTGGGGCATCCCTATACCCAGCCTACCTCCTGAAGTAGTTTCCCTTGTAAACATAGCATGGTCACCAATCGTAAGCATGTCAAGTACAGCAGCTATATCTGGTGCAACTGGCTGCCTTCCTCTCTCCCACAAATACTTAACAATATCTTCTTTAAGAGATACAGTATCCTCAAAAACTCTTTTACCTTTAAGACCATTAGATTCTAATAATTTATGAAGTCTTTCAGCGTCTTTAGCATTAACAGTCCTCTCACGTGAGATTCTATTTATTGGTCCCTTACGCTCAATAGCCATCACCTGAGCAAAGTCAACTGCAGCTTGTAAATCTTGCATCCTTTCTTCAGCTACTTTCTCAGTCTTATCAAATACTTTATATGACCCAATCTGGTCATTTATAGGACGATCTAAAGTTCCAAATATATCTTCAAAGATTTGAAGTAATGGCTTGTCTTGTTCTTTTATATTTCTCCGCTTACCTGAAATGATATTATATATTCTCTCAGATACTTGGTTCCTATGATACTGACTTAGCTGTTGTGTAATTCTATTATTGAGAGGGTCAAGTGCCATGTCAATACCCCTCCCTAATGTGGCAGTAATAATATTGCTCCTCATATTCTCAAGAGAATCCGCAGCCTTTTCTTTCATCTCTGGAGTCAGCTCTTCAACAGGCTTACCATCTTTTGTTGACATCTTCTCAACTCGACCCCATCCTTCTAATTTCTCTACAAGCAAATGGTACTCATTGAAAGAACCTAAATCCTTACCCGATGAACCTGACACAACTGAGAGTCTTAACTTACCACCTTCCTTTCCTCTATTATCTTGGTACTTTAGTTTACCAGCATTAGCAAAACCAATTGCTGCCTCCTCAAACATATTAAAGAAACTCTCATTAACTTCCTCACCCACCTTTACTTTTAAGGCTGGAAATCCTTGGCTTTTTACTGAATCGTTCTTTTCCTTATCATAGACAATCTCATCAATAGAATCTTGAATCTTTGTTCTCTCTTTAGCTGTTAGATATTCAAGGTCTTTCTCTGAAATAAGAGTAGTTTCCAAATCCATTCTACCACCCTGAAGAACCTCGCTAGCCTTCATAGCAAAATATGAGTGATATGCCTCTCTAACATTAGACTCTATAATCTCTCCATTCCCCTCTCCAGTATCCACTCTAGCTTTAAACTCATCAGTCTCTATAAACTCATCAAAAATTTCTTTAATCTTACGCATTGTAGGGTTCTTTAGAAGACCAGCACCATACAATCCTTCTTCCTCTCCTATTTCTATAAGATCAACAAGTGTCTGCACCTGACCAGACTCCAATCCCATTCTATTAAGAAGTTCTGCCTGTTCTATATACTTGTCGTCATAATGAAGCTTTTGCATTTCAGCTTTAGAAAAAGGTTTCCTTCTCTTAGTCCAAAAGGCACCAAGAAGAGCATGCGTAGCCATCTCTGATGGGTCCATAGCTGCTCTAAACTCTGGGTCTAATAGATTATGGGCTCCACTAAAGAATAACGATCCAATAGTCATCCTTCCTAATGAGCCTCCCATATCCTTCCAAATCTCACTCTTAGTTAATGTGCTAAAATCTTTGTACCTCTTTGCATACCAGTTATCTAAGAACGGTAACAATACATCCTTTCCATGTCTTCCAGAAGCTACTCCCTCCATAGTTAAGGTATGATCTACGCCCTTAACAGTAGATATAACACTATGATCTCGGTCTGATCGTAAAACCATCTGCGCATATCCCTTTAACTCTTTTTTAGACATATTCTTATACTTGGGCTTACCCCTAGCAATTCTCATCAAATCTCTTGTCATCTTCCAAATAGGAGTCTGTCTACCACCTGGGATAGCTTCTACTAATGGTAACATAGCAGCAAATGTGGCAGTTTGAAGAGCTGTGTCACCCCACATAGGTTCTCTACCTTCCTTCTTCGCCATAGCCCATTCATTCGCGGCATTATATATACCAAAGTTTATATACATATCTATCGCCTTGCCAACGTATGTAGCAAGACGACCCATCTCCTCTTCTCCTACTCCTCTAGTTAGTTTCGATATACCCCATCGACCAAAACTATTAATGTGTCTCCCTTCCCTGATACCCTCAATAAGGGCCTGAGATACTTCACCAGCCTGTTTAGGAAGAATACTAAGTTTATCCTTATCAGCGGCCTTCATAATAAAACGCTTGACATGAGTACCTAAATTCTCTTCAAATTGTCTTATTGCTCTAGGGTTACCAGCTTCATATACACTCGCAGCTTTCCTAGCCGATGGGAGTAATGATTTACCACCAGCTTCCATCTTCATCTCAAAGTCTAGAGCCTTCTTTACTGCTTTCTCACCTAACTCCTTCTTTAATCCAAACTCTAAACCTTTCTTAGCAGCTAACTCAGTTCCCGCTTTCACAGCAGTATGGGTACCAACTGTAGCCATAGCCGCAGCTCTTGTTCCAGCTCCAATTAGTTTTAGAGGTCCAAGAAATCCAATAGCACCACCAAGTACACCACCAATAGTCTGAGCCATTGTCTTGTCAGCGCTAAAGAAATCTTCCTCTGCACCAAGAGATTCTCTTAGTCTTTCAGAAAACGCTGGAGCAAGAACCTCTCCTAATCCAGCTGTCCCTGATTCATAAGCCTCCCAGGCAAACTGACCTAGACCAGCAAAGAGCGCATTTCTATCGTCTTGAACCTTACTAGGTGTTAATGTTTGAAGGGGTGTTTGCCCAGCAGAACCGTAATTCGTGGGTCTTTTTAGTTTACCAGTCTGATAATCCGAAACAAGTTTCGCAAGCTGGTTGTCACTAACAGTGACGTTGCGCTTCGCAAACTCTCTCCTTAAAGACCTGCTTAAGTTGTCTTGTACTGGCATCCAGCATTACTCACTTCAACTTATCCGCTATCATATAGCCTGGCATCCTACGTGATTTGTTAGTATATAAATTTCTAACTCTCCAATCTCCCCTAGCTCTATTTCTTGGGACATCCTCAATCTCATAGTTATCATCTCCCATCTGAATCATATCACCCTCTTCTAATGCTTCCATTCTTCCTTTCCTCTCAGAATCTAAATTCTCATACTTACGTTCCTTAGTCCCTGGAAATTCCATCCCCATAAAACGACCAGAAGCGGCTTCCATATCCGAGACAGAAATATCTCTATAATAAGATGCGTTAGTAGGTCCACGCAAAGCCTCACCTCTATCAGAATAAAATATTCTCTTATAGTCTGAACTTGGAGATGTAATCTCTACACCTTCAGCCATCGCTCGCAAGTCAGTGGCTAAACCTTCCATTCCTATTTCATTTAATATCTCCAATGGTGTATGCACTACAGTCTCTTCATCCCCTACTGGTGTCTCAACTTCTAATGGTGGAGCAACTACTTCAGCTTCACCCACAACCTCTTCTTCTGGCCCTCCTCCATATGCATCAGCCATTCTACCCGCTATAATGTCTTCGTAACCTCTAATACCAAGAAGGCTATCAGGGTCTATCTCAGTATCACCACGTATAAACTCATACATCTCTCTACCTATATCTTTCTCATTTGCCCTGGCTACTGGTACCCCTTCTAACAACTCAAAATCCTCTTCAGTTGTTATCACACCCATAGCCATTAATTTACTTAGGTTAGATTTTTCTTTTACTCCCATCACACCAGTCTCAGGATCAAGGTCTCTATCAGACATTCTCATAGCTAACATATCTTCACCTAAGTCTAGTATAGAATCACGATACCTTTCTGGCTGTGTAGAATATCCCACTAAAGCATTGTACATACTGATTCCCATTGGGTCTTGTTTCCAATTCTTACCAAAGCCTGTTCTCATATAAGCTTTTAAAGATTTTCCTTCATCTTCTTCATCGTAAAGAGCACCACCTGCCATACCATAGATATTGTTAGCCAGCTTAGACATGTTCGCATCATTAAGATCCTGTGCTAGGGCAAGTAACTTACTACCCTTCTCAAATGCATACTTCTCAGCTTGTAATGCTCTGTTAGCAGATGATTCCATAAGGGCAAGAGATGTTTGAACCCTCCTCTCATCACGTCTGAGAGTATCTTCATATCCCTTATCTATAATAGTTAATAAATCTTGTAGTCCGCTAGGCATTATCCCCCCACTAATCCTTGCCAAAGAGTTTCCATAAATTCATCTTGTTGTTCTAACTTTGCATTATCTGCTGCAATAGTATCTCTTTGCGCATCAATCTTATTCTTTTCTGCATTAAACATATCCTCAATACTAACCATCCCCCTACTAAAACTTGATTCCTGCTTTTCTATTGCACTCGCATACTGCCCTGTAGTTCTTCTTCTTGCTTGCTCAGCACTCACATCACGTTGAATCAAACCTTTCTTCTCTGCCTTGGCCTGTGTCGCTCCAGTAATATCTTCCATACCATAAGATGTCTGTCTACCAGTATCAATAATTCCAGTTCCAAACTCACTTCTCAATACATCTTTCTTAGCCCCTGTAGCTGTCACTAAATTTTCCTCAGCTTCATTAAGACCTCTTAACTTCTCCTGATTTACACCCTGCTGCGCTCTAGATTGTTTAGCTGTACTCCAAGCTTGCATACCAAGTTGTCCAGCCCCCAAAGCAAACTTGGCAAATTTAGCGTATGGAGAAAACTTAGAGGCAAGACCAAATAAATCTCCCGTCTCTGCACTCTTTTCTATTACTGAACCTACTTCAATAGACATGCTAATCCTTCTACACTCATTTGTTAGTTGGGCTTGGGATACTTGCTCCAAAATTGTTTATCAAACTCCTCCTGTTTCTCAGGGTCCCACTGAGAGACCGATGGGTCGGCTAAGAAGGTGCTATTTTGTGCTGCTATTTCCCTTTTCTTTTTATCATATGCTTCTTGATAAAGTTTGTTCCCCCGCTGGGAATCTGTTAACTTGTCACTAGCTTGTCCCTCTGATGATATAGCAGGTGACGGTGGTTTAGATGACATCATATCTTCAAGAGTGCTAGCTTTATGGAACTGAGCTGCAGCAGTAAGGTCAGTCATACCATACTCTGTGCCTTCACCTCCAACCTGATACTTCTCTTCTTTTATTCCCAATGTCTGACCTATCTTACTGAATATACTCTGATCTTCATAATCCCCTCCACCCACTAGGTTTAATGACTGGCCTTCTTTTTTCAATTCTGCTTTTAAATATTTCCTAGTGGCATCAGCCTGCGCCCTCTTGTCCATAAGTTTTTGAATCATATCAACGCCCTTAGACACAGCAGCAAATCCCCCTTTTATTTGATCTCGTTCACGCTCACCCTTCCATGAGATGAACTCCTTCTCGTGTTCCTTCTCCATTACGTCATATAAGCTAGTCCTATATTGACCTAGGGCTGTGCCTAACGCTGAGTATTTACCTTGTTTAAGTGCCATATTTTTAGTCAGTACAATTTACGCATTGTTCTTTAAAGTTTCTACCTCAGCCTTGGTCTTCATCTCTCGTCCAATCCTCTTCTGCAAAATCATTTGTCTCAGTCATGTTCATTGTATAAATCTTACCAGTCTTATCATTTCTAACAAGAATACAGTCTGGTTTCTCTCTAAGTGTCCACTTGGCATCAACATTATTATTTAATGTTATATCACCAAAGCTGGTATACTTTGCATTTATGTTTCTCCACTTTTTTGATGACCACCCAAGATTACCATAATAACTACCATCCCAATCATCTCTCGGATTCATATGTCTATGCACACCAAAACTACCTGCACTATCTCTCCGAAACCATGTATCACTAAATCCAATTACTTGACCAGCGGTAGCATAAACATTGTTAAAAGTAACATCTGAATCGGTTTTAACATTTTGGTTCATATCGTATAATTCATTCGCACCTTGACCTGTATCAAGACTAGCACATGATAGAGCACCTACTCCACTTAGATTTCCTGTCATCACAACATCACCATCAGACTCTAATGACATTTTAACTGTTGTAGCAGCACCTGCGTAAAATCGTAGATGACCACCATCTCGCCTAAATCCTGTATCTGCAGATGCTCCCTGTCCTAAATAAAGA
>CALBXV010000315.1 GCA_937890045.1 uncultured archaeon | reverse complement strand
TTGCTTTAGCTATTGCTATAAGTGTTGCTATTCCTCTAGGTATTAGATCTGCTATTAAACAATATAGTAAAGGTGATATGACTGTTACTGCTTTCTCATTATTTGGAATATCTATGCCACCTTTTTGGTTTGGTGTAATTCTTATTATTATTTTCTCTTTTTATCTTAATGTCCTTCCTCCAGGAGGTGCTTATGGAGGATCAAATCTCTGGCCTGTTTTTGGAATTAAAAACTTCTTTTTAGACGCTATTGTACATATTATCATGCCTGCTATAGTTGTTGCATATGTCTGGCTTGCATTATACTTCAGATTGTTACGTGCTAATCTTCTTAATATTATTAAAGATGATTATATATTGGCTGCACGTGCAAGTGGTATAAAAGAAAGAGTGATAAATTATAAATACGCACTTAAAATGGCTTTTAGACCATTATTAACATTTACTGGAGTTAGACTTGGTCTAGTTATAGCTGGTGTTCCAATGACTGAAACTGTATTTAATTGGCCTGGGTTAGGATTATTATTTGTTGATTCAGCTCTAAGTCTTGACTTTCCTATTGTAATGGGAATAATTATGGTTGTGACTCTTTTTATGATGGTGTCTAATTTAATTGTAGACTTATTATATGCTGTTATTGATCCAAGAGTGAGGTTAGATTAAAAGCATTGTCAAATAATAATTCTAAAACTGATAAAAGAATTAGTGCAGGTCAATGGAATGTAGCATGGCGTAGATATAAAAAAAATAAAGTAGGCTTATTTGGAACTACAATTGTATTCCTATTTGTTTTTGCTGCAATTTTTGGACCTTATATTACTCCATATGAAGCACGTAGTATTGATTCTTTATTTGATAGAGAATGGAGTCAACCTCCTTCTTGGAAACATCCATTTGGTACTACTATTTCTGGTTATGATGTTTTTAGTGAAGTTATTCATGCTTCAAGAAATAATCTCATAGTTAGTTTGTTAGCTATTACTATTTCTATGAGTATTGCAATCGTAATTGGCGCTATTTCAGGATATTTTGGAGGCAAAATTGATACTACTCTTATGGCTTTCTCTGAAATATTCCTAGTCATACCTGTATTCTTTTTTGCGTTAATCTTTTTAAGAATATTTATTATGCAAGTCGCATCTGGTTTTGGTGTATATATAGTAATTTTGCTTCTTGGACTATTTTATTGGGCTGCAAATGCTAGATTAGTTAGAGGTGAATTTCTAGCCATACGCGAAATGGAATTTGTTCAGGCTTCAAGAACCATCGGAGCTAGTAATTTTAGATTAATTTTTAGACATATACTTCCAAATATTCTACCGTCAGTTATTGTTGTAACTTCTTTAGGAATTGCTGAAATAACTATAATTGAAGCTGGTTTAGGATTTCTAGGTTTTGGTGATCCAAACACAATAACTTGGGGTCTTTTACTTCAAGAAGGTTATATCCATACTAGACTTGAATGGTGGGGAATGATTTTCCCAGGTCTAGCAGTATTATTATTTGTACTTGGTTTCAACCTTATGGGAGATGCACTTCAAGATTCACTTAATCCAAAACTAAGAGAAAGTTAAGTTAATTAAATACTAATTTATATTACGTTATTTTTTAAATCATCTAATATTACATGAGCGGCATTATGTCCTGCGCCTATTATTATAATATCAAATTCCATATTCTATATATCTAATAAATTTCTTATTAACTTATTTATTATAAACCTAATATTGAATCAATAATATTTCTATCTGTTATGTCTGATTCAATTATTATGTATCTGTCAAATATTGTGTATTCATTATTTACAATTACATATTCTTTAAATTTCTCCAAGTTTTCTTCTAAAAGCTCTACGTTACTAAATTCTATTATCTGTCTTAAAATTACTTTATCTTCTATTTCATATATTATCTTTGCATCAGTCTTAATTCCTTTAATTAAAGATGGACTCTCGCTCGTAAAACTTAATTTTGAATATCCAAGAAATGAATCTATTTCACAAGTCATCATTTTAAATGCTTTAATATCTTCCTCTACACTGTTTTGTTTGGCATTTTCTATAACTAAAGACATTTTCTTCTCATTAATTTCATTACCTAACAGAAAAATCACATTATTCTCTAAATATGTAACAGCTGTACCTGTCAGATCATCAATACTAATCTCATTATTTTTCTCTGTAATTTCCTTATCAAATATTAATGTTGATACTACTGTTAATTTATCTCCTTCATTATAATTCCAATTTTCAAATGTTATTTTTATATTCTCTATTGTAAATTCTTTTGGTATATATCTAATAAATTCCTCTGGTAGTATTAAAGGCATTAACTGTTTTTCACCCTCATATTTCTTCATGTCTTTTATATGAATTATTCTTGTATATTCTGAATCTGGTTGTATATATCTAGACCATTCTTGCCATCTTTCATTACTATATCCTGTGTCTTTATCTATGTTGTTATAACAACTTTGATATGAAACATCGTTATTGAATAATGTTAACGATAATGCTGCTAATACTAATATAATTATGGCTGTTAAGCTAAACAAATATTTTTTTTTATTAGTGTCAGATTTTTTATTCTCTAATTTATTTTTTTTACTCATTAATTTCAAGCTCACCTAATTATTATATTATGTATGGAATTAACACCAATAATAATATTATGATAATCATCGTTAATGTTACTAAATATGTTATTCTATTAGACATCTTTTCTCCAAAGCGTTTTCCAATAGTGTTTTTCATTATATTCCTTAATGCATGTCCACCATCTAAAGGTAATAATGGTAAAGAATTAAAAATTGCCAGATTTATGTTTATGAACCAAATCCAATATAACGTGTTTGCTAATGGATGAAATATTGATCCTAAGCTTGTTTCATAAAACGGACTTAATCCATCTGAAAAAGGTATTACTCCCTGAGCTAAAGTTGGTGGTATAAAATGAATTAAGGGATTATTAAAATAATTTGTTTTATATGTTTCTAATATTTGATTAAGATATGTTGTTGGTAAAGCTGTAATTCCAATTTTTATACTGTCATTATTTTCAACTAACTCTATATTATATTCTCTTATTGAATTATCTATTTTTATTACTTTCAAATTTAACATATTATTTTTATTTTCAGATAACACTATGGTTAAATCTTTAATATCATTTATTCTCTTTCCATCTGTTTCTATAATAATATCTCCACTTTCTAGACCTGAATTTCCAACTGGAAATTCTTCTAATATGTTACCAACTTTTAATCCATTTTTCGTGTCTGATATAGGTTGAATTGTTGATGTTAATGAAAATAAAAGTAATAAGCTTATTATTGCAACTATTACATTTGCTCCAGGTCCTGCCGCAAGTATTTTACCTGCTTTAGTAATTGACATAGATTCTATCTTTTTTTCATCAATCTCTACAAATGCTCCAATTGGTATTATTAAAAACAATAATAGTCCTGAAGATTTTACTTTAACACCAAGACTTCTAGCTACTATTCCATGCCCTCCTTCATGTACTATTATTCCTACTACTATTCCTAACCATCCATAAATTATTGGAACTATAGGATTTATTCCTGGTAATAATAAATATGATTGTGGTCCTAAATCTCTTGTAACTTCTCTTATTTCTGCAGTTGATAACATACTCTGTAAAGTAATTAATAAAAAATATATGCTGAATGCTGCTATTACCGGCATTAAATATAACATTATAATACTTACAATTTTGGTAAATCTTCTTCTTCCTAATGTATCGTATAGTTTTAAGAATTTCTCAGTCTTTATTGTTATAAAAGGTCCTTTAATGCTTATTCTTCTAGAAGTTTTTTTTTCATTCATTTTCTAATACTCGAATATATTCTGCTATGTTCTAGTATTATATAAATTAAAATAATATGTTACATTATTTTCTAATTTATTATTCTAAATATTAATATTATGTTAATAAATTCCAGTAGTTTTACTATTAAATAATGTAAAAAATTAATAATCAATATAATTCTACTTAATTATGTATTATGATTCCAAATAAAACTCTTGATATTAATAATCTTCAATCATTGTTACAATCTAATGATTATGTATCTGATAATTCAATTATTACTTCTATATTTCTATCTATTAATTTAAATAAACCACTTTTAATAGAAGGTGAGCCTGGAGTTGGGAAAACTGAGATTGCAAAAGTTCTTAGTATTATGCTTAATACTAAATTAATACGACTACAATGTTATGAAGGTCTTGATGTTAATTCTACCGTATATGAATGGAATTATCTTAAACAATTGATGAAAATTAGAATAGAGGAAAATAAAAGTGAAATTAAAGATATTGAAACCGAGTTATTTAGTGAAAAATATCTCTATAAAAGACCATTAATTGAAGCTCTATTATATGATGGTAAACTTCCGCCAGTATTATTAATAGATGAAATAGATAGAAGTGATGAAGAATTTGAAGGTTTTTTACTTGAATTTTTAGCAGAATTCCAAGTCACAATTCCTGAAATAGGCACTATCAAAGCAAAGAAACCTCCAATTGTTATTATTAGTTCAAATAGAACTCGAGAATTAGGCGATGGACTAAGAAGAAGATGTTTATATCTATATATAGATTATCCGACTATTGAAAAAGAACTTCAAATATTAAAAATTAAAGTCCCAAATATTAATTCGTCTTTAGCTAATGAAGTTTGCTCTTTTATAAAGGAGTTAAGATTATCTGAAAAATTAATTAAAAAACCTGGTATTTCAGAAACAATTGATTGGGCGTTAGCGTTAATGACTTTAAAAAAATTTAGTTTAGATAAAAAAATAATATTAGACACAATTAGTTGTATTATTAAAAGTCAAGATGATATAGAAAAAATTGACGCTGTTTTTATTCAAAAATTACTTGAGAAAATCTCTAGGTGATAAATTTTTAATAATAATATCGTTAAATATGAAAATTTATTTGTGCTTAATTTTTTTCATTATTTACGTCTAGACGGTATAAACTGTAGTGTAGTTGAATTAATTGATTCGCTTAATTCATTAACTTATTTTAATACAATTTCTTATTATGAAATGAAATTAATGCTAAAAATAACAATGATAAAAAATCATTCTGACTATTTTAATTTTGAAACTTTATTTAATAAATATATCTCAAATGAAACGTCTGATTCAACTGAAGATATTAATATAAAAAATGATAAAGTAAATCCCGCTAGTGAATTGAATCATATTGATAATATGGATGATGATTCTAATTCTAAAAAAATTGAACTGGCTATTTATAGTCCTCTAGAATCAAAAAATAAAAGAATATTAGCTAAAAATAATGATTTTAAAAAATCTGATATTAAACATAACATAAACTATTTTCTTCGAAAATTTCCTACTAAAAAGGGTAGAAGATATTACACTAGTAAATTTGGTAATATTGATGTTAAACATACTGTTAAACATAGTTTAAATAATGGTGGTATGATTCTTAAAATCTTTAAGCACAATAAAAAATTACAAAGAAATAAAGTTGTAATTTTATTTGATATTAGTGGTTCTATGGATTCATATGCTGAAAAAATATTACATATATTATATTATATGAAACGATCGTTAACTTCTTGCGAAGTTTTTGTTTTTAACACTGATATTTTACGTCTTAGTCCTTTTCTTAATTCTAGTAATGTAGATAAAACATTTCATACTATTTCTGAAAATCTTCCAGTATGGGGCAGTGGTACAAAAATTGGTTTATCCTTAAAACTTTTTTTTGATAAATATGATTATTTAATTGATGATAAAACTCTATTACTTATAATTAGTGATGGTTGGGATATAGGAAATATTAATCTTCTTCAATCTTCTTTATCAAAAATTAAAAATAAAATTAATAAATTATTTTGGATTAATCCATTAATTGATAATGAAAACTATGAACCATTAACTAAAGGTATAGTTGCTGCTATGCCGTATATAGATTATTTTATCAGTCCTAAAGTATTTGAAGATCGTAATCAATTAATTAAATACTTTGGAAAACAAATTAGATTAAACTAGTCTTCTTAAATTCAATTGTTAAATTTATCATATTTATTAGGCAAAAGTTATATATTCTCTATTGAACGAATTTATTTACGAGTAATTCTCTGATTAAATTTGTTTGAAGTTAAAATCGTTTTGTTTGATGGTGGATATTGTTGGTAAAAGAAATTATTTTAAATTATGATATTTCGGGTCATGTTCTAGTACCTGAACATGTTATACTCTCAAAAGATGAAATAAAAGAAATTACTGAAAAATTTCATTGTAAAATTAATTCGTTACCTAATATTAGTAATATTGATCCTATGGTTAAAAAATTACAAGCACAACCTGGAGACGTTATAAAAATTACTCGTAAAAGTAATACTGCTGGTATATCAATTTATTATAGATTAGTTGTAGTGGTATAATATTTGAAAAAAAATCTTCAACTTAAAGACACTTGGCTTGTTTTAAATAATATGCTTCTCAAAGAAGGAGTAGCAAAACAACATTTAAATTCTTACAACCAATTTATTGAAGAAGGTTTACAAAAAATAATTAATGAAACACAAACTATTGATGTAGAGACTCTTAATCCATATAAAGTTCGTCTAGGCAAAATTAAATTAGGAACGCCTAGAGTAGTTGAAATTGATGGTTCTATTAATACTCTTATGCCATTAGAAGCAAGACTAAGAAACTTAACTTATTCTGCTCCTATAACTCTAGAAATGTCTGTGGAAGAAAACGGTTCTATTCGTGAATCACAAATTTACTCTATTGGTGATATGCCTGTTATGGTTAAATCTAATCAATGTTCTTTATCTACTCTTGATGAGGATCAATTAATTGAGTCAGGTGACGATACTCATGATCCTGGTGGTTATTTCATAATTCATGGTTCTGACCGAGTTATAGTTGGGTTAGAAGATTTATCTCCAAATCGAATTATGGTTGAAAAAGAAAAAGTTGGTAATGTATTAGTCCATAAATCTAAAATTTATTCTTCAATTGTAGGTTATCGTGCAAAAATTGAATTATATCTAAAACAAGATGGTGATATATTTGTTAAAATACCTAATTCGCCAGTTGATCTGCCAATTATTACAGTTATGAGAGCTTTAGGTCTAGAGAAAGATAAAACTATTGCTGACTCAATTTCTTTGAAGCCTGAAATACAAGATTTACTAGAAATTTCTTTTGAAACAGGATCTGAAACTGCTACAACTACTGACGCGTTAAATTATATTGGTAATCGTATTGCTCATGGTATGATTCAAGAATATAGAATTAAAAAAGCTGAAATCTTGTTAGATTGGGCGTTACTGCCACATCTAGGTAAAGACCCAGCCGAAAGGCATAATAAAGCCATGTTCATTGGTGAAGCAGTATTAAAATTATTAGAATTAAAATTAGACTGGATTGATCCTGAAGATAAAGATAATTATGGTAATAAAATAATTAAATTTGCTGGGGAATTAATAGCTGATCTCTTTAGAACGGCTTTTCGAAATTTAATAAGAGATATGAAATATCAACTTGAACGTATGGGTACAAAACGAGGAACTGGTGTAATTGGAGTATCTATAAGACCAGGTATAATTACTGATAAGTTGAATAATGCTATTGCTACTGGTAATTGGGGAAAAGGCAAAGTTGGTGTAACCCAGTTACTTGATCGTACTAACTATCTTTCTACTATAAGTCATCTAAGAAGAGTACAATCACCTCTTAGTAGAAGTCAACCAAATTTTGAAGCAAGAGATTTACATGCCACTCATTTTGGTCGTATTTGCCCTAGTGAAACTCCTGAAGGTGCAAATTGTGGTCTAGTGAAAAATCTTGCATTATCTGCTTATATTTCTGTAAATTCTTCTAATGAAGGTCTTGTTAATCACTTATATGACTCTGGTTTAATTAAACTAAATGATTGTGATGATCTTGTTAAATATAAAGGATCTAGAGTATTTCTAGATGGAAGATTTCTTGGTTATTGTCAAAATGAAGTTGATTTTCTTGCAGCTTTTAAAGAATTAAGAAGAAAAAGTGAAATTCATCCACATACAAGTATTGCACTCTTTAATCCTAAATCTGATAATGCTGTCAAAAGAATTAATATATATACTAGTCCAGGAAGAGTGTTAAGACCTTTAATTATATTAAATGCAGGTAAACCTTCACTTACTCAAGCTACTGTTGATAAAATTGGACAAGGTTCTTTACCTTGGGATTTTGCTGTAGCATCTGGTCAAATTGAATTAGTTGATGCTAATGAAGAAGATAATTGTTTTGTAGCGTTATTTCCTAAATCAGTTACTAAATTACATACTCATCTTGAGTTATATCCTGCTTCTATGTTAGGTGTTGCAGCTTCTATTATACCTTATCCTGAACATAATCAATCTCCACGTAATACATATGAATCTGCTATGGCC
>CALBXV010000314.1 GCA_937890045.1 uncultured archaeon | reverse complement strand
TATTACAAAAAGATAAATATGTGAGAGCAGCAAGTGGAATGTGGAGATGGAATGCGGATTTTACTGCTTGGGAATCCATAAATTATGATAACTGGGTTAATGAGGGTTTTGAAAAGTATCACTTAGGTGGTTTACTTGATAGTAAGTTAAAAAAAAGATTAGAAAGAGCCATTAAAATATGGGGTGGTAAAATAGACGCGGTGGGTGATGATTATGTTAAATTTAGATTGAGTAGTTTTGAAGTACAGAAGTTTCCAGCGTTACTTAAAAAATTAGATAAAAATAAAAATGTATGGATTGGTGATAAACGAAAGAATAATATTTACGATAGAAAACAAAATATAGATAAGTTAAATGAAGGTAGTACTATTCCAAGTGCTGGTGCAAAGGCACATGTAGATGATGGACCGAGATATTGGTGGGGTGATAGAGGTTCTTACGAAAGTCATCAGGATAAAATTGCAGGTAAACTTGGATGGGAAGTTGTTGATTGGATTATGAAGAAAAATACTAAAATGTGGGGAGATGCAGATCCTCGAAGTGCAGATTATCCAGGAAAATTTGATAAAAATTTATATAAAGGTAAAGATGTTGATCCAGGCGGCCCTACTGGAGCAGTTTCATATGCACCAACTGGAATAATGGGTAAAAAAGGTGGAACGCAAGTATTTCAAGTAGATAATATGGCTAAAGGGTTTTCTTTATGGGAAGATCATATAAAATTCGTATTAAAAAACCTTGGTTGGGAAATAATGGATTATATGGGTGCAGAAAACGTATTAATGAATACTGTACCACCAGAAGAACATCCAGAAGATACAAAGCATGATAGAAAATCAGAAAAAGGTAAAGTAACTGAGGCAATGACTGCAACATCACCAGCGTATAGTTCAAGTGAAGCACAAAAGCATGTAGATAGAGATGTAACTATAATGTCAAAATTTATAGGAAAGGCATCACAACAAGTTATTAAAACTATGATGGATGGTGTAAAAAGTGGTAGGTATGATGCTATGGATTTACAAAGAGGTTTTCAATCAGGTCCAGTTAAAAGAACACATTATGGAGAGATGGATTTTATTCAACAACTGTGGCGTAAAGTAAGAGATGGGTTTAGACGGTATTCTAAAGACAGAAAATTAAGATAACTTATATTTATAAGTAATAGGAGATTAATGATGTTAAAAATGAAAGATTTAATTAAAGAATTTGCAACAGTAGGTGGAGTTGTAACGACAAAACCTTTTAGAGAAGCTGGAATTGGATCAAGAAAAGCTAAATCTAGTAAACTACGTGATATTGTTAAAGATATCTATGGTGATACAGAGGCAAGTGTTGATGAAGGTGCTTTTTTAGAAGCAGTTGGTAAATATAATGAAATTGGTTCATTTATACATCGTGAAGGTAACTTAAAAGATGTTGCAACACATCTTTCTAAATTAGCTAAGACAGCTAGAGCACATACTTTAAGTGAAACCGAAGATTGGTTTGATAAAGTTTCTGTTAATCGTAATATGAAAGAATTAAATGTTCTTGCGGGTAGTTTTTCAAAAGTAGCTACCGAAGCACAATCTATGCAAGAGAGAATGTCTGCATTATATGAAGATATGGGTCATATCATAAATAGGTATTATGATATTAGTGAAGTTGAAGAAGCATCTAAAGCTTATAGGAGTCATGAAGAAGAAGAGAATGTAGAAGAGATGGATGATCTTGATAGTCCAGAAAGTGGTGGTAAAGATGAATATTCTGCTTTCTTTGATAAGGCATTAAAAGATTATGGTGAAGAAATTGGTAAGTCTGTTGATTCGCCAGCTGACTTAGATGATAGCGAAAAGAAAGAATTTTTTAATTGGGTCCAAAGCAATTGGAAAGCAGCTGAATAAATTTAAGAGGTTTTAGTTTGATAGAAGTAAATGTAAAAAATAATAATATAGATAAAGCACTTCGTATATTAAAAAGAAAAATAAAAGAAGATAGGTTATTTGTTACTCTTAGAGAAAGAGAATTCTATAGAAAACCATCTGATGTAAAACGTGAAAAGAAAGCTAAAGCACGATTACGAAATAAATACAAAGTAGAGAAAGAAAATAATTCTTACTGATCGTGACGTTTTGGCGCAAAACTTTATACTTATATATGTAATGTAATAAAGAATACGTTATCTGCCGTTTTCAGGCAATCCTATATAACGTACTACATAGTAACTCAAATTATAGTTCCCAATAACTATATTAAATCCAAAATCAAAACATGATAAGGTAGTTCCTTTCGGATAATTAAATCCAAAAGGTCGAGCTGGGAACTTTGACTTTATATGTAGGGAGAAATAAAATGGATGATCTCTTAAAAGAAGCTATTGCTGACGCAAAAGCTGTTAGAGAAACCGCACTTGCAAATGCGAAGATGGCTCTCGAAGAAGCATTCACACCTAAGTTAAAATCTATGTTATCCAAGAAAATCCAGAGTGAAATAGATATGGAAGAACAGGATGATGAGGAAGCTCCAGAAGAAGAAGAACCCGCTGAAGAAGAGGGTGAAGAAGATTCTGGTGATGGCTTTGGTGTAGAAGAACCTGCTGTTGAACCTGAAGAAGGTGAAATGGAAGAGGAAGATGAAGAAGCTGAAGAGCCCGAAGAAGAAATGGAAGAAGAAGGCGTCATTGAAATAAATGGTGTCAAGTACGCTCCCGTTGTTGCTGAACAAGATGAAGAGGAAGCTGAAGAAGCTCCTGCTGATGAAGAGGAAGCTGAAGAAGACCCCGCTATGGATGAACAGGATGAAGAGGGTGAAGAAGAAGCTGCTGAAGAAGAAGCAGAAGAAGATCTTGATCTTGAAGCAATTCTAAAGGAATTGGAAGCAGAGATTACTGAACAAGAAGCTGGCGAAGAAGGCGAAGAGGAAGTCGTTGATGACTTAACCGACGCTGGTGCCGATTCTGATTCAGATCTTGATTCTTCTGATGTTGGCGATGCAGAGAATAAAGAACCTTCACCTGAGGCATCAGATTCGTCTGACGCTGGTCAGGGTTCTGAAGAACCTGCAGATGCTGGTGAATCACCAGAGGGTGAAGAAGGCGAAGAGGAAGTTGTTGATGATCTACAAGATGGCGTAGAAAATGAAGACATCGATCTCGAAGAAATTCTTAAAGCACTCACTGAAGATGATGAAGAAGCAGAAGAAGAGGATGCTGAAGCGCTTAAAAATGAGCTAGAAGAGCATCGCAAGGTGGTTAGATATCTTCGTTCTAAACTGAATGAAGTTAATCTACTCAATGCTAAACTACTTTTCACTAATAAATTGTTTAGAGCACATAGCCTAAGCGAAGAAAAGAAAGTTAAAGTCATTGAGACTTTTGATAGAGCACGAACACTAAGGGAAGTCAAACTTGTTTACGCAACGATGGCAGAATCTTTTGGTGGTGGTGCTAAACGTGGAATTAAGGAAAGTAAAGGCTCAGCATCTAAAGCTGTTGCTTCAACTAAGTCTAAGTCTCGGAAAGTAATTTCTGAAGCATCTTCGTTGAGGAATCGGTTTAAGAAGTTAGCTAATATTAATTCTTAATTCTTTAATCGGAGAAAGATCATGGCAGATAGATTTTCATCTATTGAGAAAATTATGAGTGGGTATAACCCCGCTAGGCAGTTAAGAGACCAGACAAAGAAACTTGTCAAAAAATGGTCTCCTACTGGTCTGTTAGACGGTCTTAAGGACTCTACACAAACTCACGGAATGGCCGTGCTACTTGAGAATCAGGCTCGTCAATTAATTGATGAAGCTTCAAGAGTAAGCACAACTTCTAATAAAGAAGAGTGGTCAGGTGTCGCACTTCCGTTGGTCCGAAGAATTTTTGGTGAAATAGCTGCACAGGACTTTGTTTCTGTTCAACCTATGAACCTTCCTTCTGGACTGATTTTTTATCTAGACTTTAAGTATGGTACAGCACAAACTAGTTTGCATAACGTTGGTTCTGATGTTCATGGTGATACATCAGGTTCAAACGATGATGCAGATGGTGGTCTGTACGGTGCAGGTAAGTTTGGGTATTCAATTAACGATAGGTCGGCAACATCTGTAACTTATACTTCTGGTTCTGTAACGTGGAAAGATGTTGATTTCGAACCTTCACTAAGTGCCTCTTTTGGTAACTTACGGAAGATTTCGTTCGCAACATCTACACTTACACGTCCAGATCTTGAAGGTGTTCGCGCTTTCGAACCTGTTGCTAGTGTTGCTACGACATTAAGTACTTGGTATCCTGCTTATACGCAGATATCTGGTACTGTTGCCGCTCCAGATTCACAAATTACTATGATTGTAGCCTCTGCTGGTTCACAGTATGAACTAGAAGGTGCTGCTATGGAGATAAAGTATCATCGTCAACCGACTGATACATCTCGTGGTGATTTTGAAGCTGCTGCAGGTGCTGCTGTACCTGAAGCAGATGTTGGCATTCCAGAGATTGATATTCAGATGGTTTCAGTACCGATTGTCGCTAAGACTCGGAAACTGAAGGCCGTTTGGACTCCAGAACTCGCGCAGGATTTAAATGCTTACCATAGCGTTGATGCTGAAGCTGAACTTACCTCAATGTTGAGTGAATACATTTCGATGGAAATCGATCTTGAAATTCTTGATATGTTGATGGCTAATGCTGATGCTAAAGTTGAACGTTGGTCTGCAAGACCTGCATACGAGTATGATGCTGCTACTGGATTATTTGCAGAAAGTTCTGCAAATGCCAGTGCATATACGAAAGGAACTTGGTTCCAGACGTTAGGTAATAAACTCCAATCAGTGTCTAATACGATTCATCAGAAGACACTGCGTGGTGGTGCTAATTTCATGGTGGTTTCACCTGAAACAGCAACTATCATCGAGTCTATTCCAGGATATGCATCTACAGCAACTGGTGATGCATCCAACCAACAGTGGGCCATGGGCGTACAAAAGGTTGGAATGTTAAACAATCGCTTTACAGTTTATAAGAACCCATATATGCATGAAAATGTAATTCTTATGGGTTTCAGAGGAAGTAACTTCCTTGAAACTGGTGCAGTGTATGCTCCTTATGTACCTCTAATTATGACTCCATTGGTATACGATCCAACAAACTTTACACCTCGTAAGGGTGTGATGACCAGATACGCGAAGAAAATCGTGCGTCCGGAATTCTATGGTAAAGTTATCGTTGCTGATGTAAACTATGTCTAATATTAGTTTATATAAGTAGATTATGAAAAGAGGGTGGATGTTTTCCACCCTTTTTTTATGCCATTATATTTATAGTTGAGTAATAATATCTTTTAGGAGAATAAAATATGGAAGCTATATGGCCAGGTAGTGGCTCAGCAGTAAGTGGAAATACACCTTATGGGTTTTATGATAATGATGCTACATTTCAATCAGAAGCTCCAAAATTCGCAAATTGGTGTGCAAAGAGGCTTGGATACCCTATTATGGAAGTTGAGTTACAAGATTCACAATTTTATACTTGTTTCGAGGAATCTATCTCAGAATATTCATCACAAGTTAATCAAGTTAACATTAAAGACAATTTACTTTCATTAGCAGGACAACCAACATCCTCTAATTTTACGCATAAACACGTAGTACCCACTTTTGGGAATCAAATAAGAATAGCAGAACGTTATGGTACAGAAGCAGGAGTTGGTGGACCTGTAAGTTGGCAAACTGGATCTATAGCGATTACAAGTGGTACTCAAACATATGATATAAATAAAATATTTACAGATACTTCAGGTAGTGGTGCAATAGAAATAAAAAGGGTATTTTATGAAGCATCACCTGCTGTTTCAAGATATTTTGATCCATATGCAGGTACAGGAGGGGGATCTATTAATTTGTTAGATCAATTTGGTTGGGGAGATTATTCTCCAGCGGTAACATTTTTAATGATGCCAATTCATGAAGATTTAATGAGAACACAAGCTATAGAGTTTAATGATCAAATAAGAAAATCTTCATATACATTTGAAATGACTAATAATCAGATTAGAATATTTCCAAGACCCACTACTAATTTTACACTTAGATTTCAATACATTTCAAAAACAGATAGGGATAATCCATTACATGCAGAGTATAGTGGGTCTGTTAACGTTGTATCTGACTTTTCAAATGCTCAATTTGACAATATGGAGTATAAATTTATAAATGATCCAGGAAAACAATGGATTAGAAAATATGGATACTCTTTATCTAAAGAACTTTTAGGAATGATACGAAGTAAGTATGGTTCTATTCCAATACCTGGAGCAGAAACAACTCTTGATGGTGAAACATTACGTTCAGAAGCATCTACAGAAAAAGATCAATTATTATCACAATTAAGAGAAACTTTAGAAACTACTAGTAGGAGAGCGCTCTTAGAAGCAGATAGAGATGAAGCTGACTTTTTACAAGAAAAGTTAAGAAAAGTTCCCGATCCCATTTTTATAGGATAACATTATGGCAGGAAGATTTTTACCTCAAAGAGATATTGATGTTTTTGAAAGAGTAAATAAAGAACTGATTGGTGATTTACTTAATGCTAAAGATGGTATAATCAATCAAACTGTTACTATTTATAAAATATCAGCATATGACACTAAAGTAAATTTATATGGTGAAGCGCAAGGTGGAAAAGTGTTTCAACCTGGCGTTAAAGTTGCGTGTATAATTGAATCTGAAGATTTTGACTTTAACGTTGATGAGTTTGGTCCAGATTTAAGGCAAAATGCAATATTCAGATTTTTGAGACCTACTCTGTTAGAATTATCATTAGTTACAGAAATTGGTGATTTGATTGATTGGAATTATGCACATTGGGAAGTTAGTAGTGTTAATGAAAATCAATTAGTTGGTGGTCAGTATAACCAAAATTGGTCTGTAGATTGTAGTGCACATTTAATTAGAAAAAGTAGCTTAAATATTCAGAGAGTGAGAAGTATCTAATGGCAAGATTAAAACCGTTACCACGTTCACAAAGAAAGTTAGTTGGTGCTCTTAGAGCAGCACCTGTAGAAAATAGAGCGCAACAATTATCTAGAAAAAAGGATACTGTTAAAGATGTATCAGTAGGACTGATGGATATAGATGCAGCTATTATGTATTATTTTAATGAGGTAATAAAACCTACAGTTGTTGAAAATGGTGAAGTTGTTAAGGTTCCTGTATATTATGCCAATCCAGAAAGATGGAAAACTATACAGAGACAAGGTTATTTAAGAGATTCAAAAAAACAACTTATAATACCTCTTGTTGTTTTTAAAAGAAATAGTTTAGCTAAAGATGATACCATTTCAGTTGATAAAATGAATCCAGAAGATCCAAAACTTCATTATACATTTGAAAGAAAGTATACTCAAGAAAATAGATATGATAGGTTTTCAGTATTGCAAGGTAAAAAACCTTCGCAGGAATTTTATTCTGTAGCAATGCCTGACTATATGACAATGACATATGAGTGTATTATATGGACTACTTATATTGAACAAATGAATAAAATTGTTGAAACTATAAATTGGAGTGATGGTTCATATTGGGGAGAACCAGGTAAGTTTAAATTTAGAGTTGCTATAGATTCATTTGACGATGCTACTGAAATGGCTGATAATGAAAGGTTGATTAAGACTACTTTTAGTTTTTCATTTAGAGGTTATCTTGTACCTAAAGAATTTAATAATTATATGTTGACAAATAAATCATTTTCACCTAAAACTTTAAAAATTATGGATGAAAGTGGTTTACATTTATCATCTATATATAGTCCAGATACAAATGCACAAACGGTAAGATATACTACAGGTGTACAGAGTGGATTAGGGGCATCTTCAGATTTTATTAGAGGTATTGCTGGTCAGGTGGGTAATCAAATACAAGATTTAGAATTTACAAATACCTATGGTGGTGAAACGATGTATATTATGAGAAGTACAGGAGAACCTTCATCTAGTACAGATACAAAATCTGTATTAAGTTTAGGATATGCAAATACTGCTTATTTTGTAGGTTCTCAGCGGTTTGCAGGAAATGCATCATCTTCCGCGGCATCATCTTCATTTGCAACTTATGTACCAACATTAGATTCAAATAAAAGGATGAAAAGTGGTACTGTATATGTATTAGTAAATGGATTAGATTTAAGTTCAAATACTAATCAGACAGATAGTACAAATGTTGATTTTTATCTTAATACTAATCAAAGACATATAAATATAAGTAAATTAGGAACTAGTGGAATTGGAATAAATATATTACTTGGTGATTCTATTCTTATTGGATATCAACGGGAGGTGATTTAATGGCTAAGCCAAGAACATTAGAAGGATATAAAGGGTCTACTCGTAATTTTATGGCTCCCGTATCTGAATCTAAATTTAGTGGTGATAAATTTAAATTTACAGATGAGGATGATAATTTTGTTAATTATGTTATGAATAATAAAGCAGGTAAACCT
>CALBXV010000313.1 GCA_937890045.1 uncultured archaeon | reverse complement strand
CACCATTAGATTATGAAGGATTTTTAAAGAGATATGGTGGAAATCCTTATTATATTGGGGTTGCTAATGTAGGAGATCCTTATTTTTCTACACAATCTGAAGAAAATTATTTCAAAGGAGAAATATTAGATATTAAATTCATAAACAACGAGGATGAAGTTGTATTGCATTATGATTTTTCTAAAATTGAAGACAGTAGGATACCTGATGATAGTGAATTTGAAAATCATGGTGAAATGCATGGATGTACAATTGAAGAAACAACTATAAAGCATATAAAAAATATAACATTACCTTATAGAAAAGAGGGTAAATTTAAATCTTTATATCATAGTCCTAATAATATGATAAATGATCAATGGGTACATAAAGAAGATACAGGTAAGAATGAACAACGGTTTATTACGGAAGTTCAGAAGGATAAAGTTGATATTAGTAATGATGGATTGAGTAATTTAGATTATAGTGTAACTGATAGAAAACCTATTTGTGGTGATCATGAATTTATAACTGTAAGTCTTAATTTTTCATAATAAAATACATTTTAGATATTTATAAGTGAATAAGTATACATAATAGGAGCGTTACAGTGGATATATCAAAAATAATGGAGATTATAGTGAAATTATTTGGAAGTAAAAAATCAGAAGTAAAATCTAATGATAAGCCACCTAAAAAAGCACAAGATATCGCGAAGAAATTTGAAAAAACTACAGGAAAAGCAACTAAAATATGGAAAGTAGGTGATAAGTTATCACCACACTTTTCTTATGATGAAATGACGAGAAGTCAAGCGGCTGAAAGAAATAGTATTGATAATACACCTAAAATAGAAAATGTTGAGAATTTAATAGCATTATGTGAAAATGTTTTAGAACCAGTTAGAGTACATTTCAAGAAACCAGCTACAGTAACGAGTGGATTTCGTTGTATTGAACTTAATAGAAAGATAGGAAGTACTGATAGGTCACAACATACAAAAGGTGAAGCTGCAGACTTTGTAATTAACGGAAGTCCAACGGTAACTGATGTTTGGAAGTGGATTATTGATTCAGATTTAGATTTTGACCAGGTTATACAGGAGTTTGGTCGTTGGGTACACGTTTCATATAAGAGGAGTGGTGTAAATAGACATAAATGTTCAATTGCTAAAAAAGTAGATGGTAAGACACGATACTTTCATTATACAGAAGAGCAAATTGAAAAGGGGGAGTATGAACTGTAATGCCAAAGGGAGATTGCTATATGGCTAATGGACGAATTGTAATGCAAAAGATATTTGCTCCAGATGCAAAGAAATGGAAACTTTGTCATGGTGTTGGAATTTTACAATCAGATGGAGAACCATTTGGTCACGCTTGGGTAGAGAATGGTAATACGTGTATTGACCAAAGTAATGATAAAGATATAAAGTTACCAAAAAAAGTATATTATGCATTAGGTAATTTTCCAGTTAAAGGATACAAGATTTATAAATATACACCAAAACAAACAGGGTTAGCGATGGTAAAAAACAAACATTGGGGCCCGTGGGATTTAAAACCACCGAGATAAATTATGAAAAAATTTCACATAGACGAACCGAGTGAAATCGGAAAGAAAAACATTAGATTATCTAAGTCTGACTTTATGGATGTTAAAGATGAGTTAACTGAAATGGCTGTTAGAAAAGAAATACGAAATTTAATTAAAAAAGAAGCTATTACTATTCCAATAGAAATAGGGGATACTGTATTAGGTGGTAAATTTAAAAATAAGAAAATAACAGTTAAATCTATAGGTAGAAATGAAAAAGGAGATCTTACAATTAATGGTAAATCAATATTAAAGGTAAGATTAAAACCACAACCGAATATCTTTGATGAAGGTGTAAATGACCCAGGAATATTCAAAGCAGTATTTCTTGCTGGTGGTCCTGGTAGTGGAAAATCTTTTGTCGCTCAACAATTATTTGGTATTCCTAATAAAATTAATGTATCGGCATTTGGATTAAAAATGGTCAACCAAGATACAGAATTAGAAACATTTTTGAAAAAATATTTTGGAAGTGTTGATATTGATATGATGCCTGATGATTTATTTAGACAATTAACTGATCCAAAGGATGATGATTACAGTGGACTGAGAACTCGTACAAAAGAACTTAGTAAAACACGATTGAAATTATATAGGCAGGGTAGATTGGGAGTTATTATTGATGGAACTGGTCACAAATATAAGGACGTGAAAGATGAACGCCAAGATTTGATAGATGTGGGTTATGATACATTTATGATTTTTGTGAATACAAGTTTAGAAGTAGCACAACAACGAAATGAAGAAAGACCACGAGTATTACCTAAAGATGTTGTTGAAACGTATTGGAATAATGTACAAAAAAATATGGCATATTTTCAAGGATTATTTGGAAATGCTAACTTTTTGTTAATAGATAATAATGCAACTCTGGATCCAAAACAAGCAGTTAAGAAATTTAATATGTTGGTGAAAAAAGGAATAGGTGGGTTTATTAAAAAACCAATTAAAAATAAGATAGCTAAGAAATGGATTGAGAAGCAACAATTATTAAAAAAGAGTGGAGTTAAAGAGGTTAAGTGGAAAAAAGTAATTAGAAATAAAAGAATAGTAAAAAAGGCAGTCTGTCCTGATGGATTTAAGTATGTACCTTCGAAGAAAAAGTGTGTAAAAATACCAACCGCACAGTTAAAGAAAATGAAAAAAGCAGCTAAGAAAAGAGCTAGGGGAATGAAGGGTAAAATGGCAAAAATTGTAAAAAAACGTATGAAGTCTATGAAAAAACGAAATGCTACTTTACATACGCAAACAAAGAAACAAACATATTAAAATAATAAGAAGATAAAGTAATGGAAAAATTTATAGCAAAATTAATTGAACCACTTTTAGAAAAAAGAACAATTAAAAGTGAAAGTTCAAAATTAAAGAAACTTTTAAGTAAATTAAAGATACCTAAATCTTTTTGGGATAATCAACAAAAGTTAATTCATTATTTACAGAGCAATCCTGTTATACTTACTCAATTTTTAAAATTAGTAGGTGAATCAACAGTAGTAAATGAAGCAAAGGGAATCAAAAAGGTTGTAGGTGTTTATGGTGGACGTTTTCAACCGTTTGGGCCCCATCATTTGAAAACCTATCAATGGTTAGAAAAGCAGGTTGATGATGCGTACATAACTACATCAGATATTAAAAGACCACCAAAGTGGCCATTTAATTATAAAGAAAAAGTTAGACATATGACAAAAATGGGTATTCCTTCTAATAAAATTATTAAAGAAAAAACTCCATATGTAGCAAGTAATACATTAAAAAAGTTTGATAAAGATTCTACTGCTGTTATATATATATTTGGAGCGAAAGATGCTGGAAGATTGACAAGTGGTAAATATTTTCAAGATTATAAAAAGAATAAAAATAATTTAGAACCAGCTTGGAAACATGGTTATGTTTTAACTGCACCACATGTTTCTGTTAAAGTTGGTGGAAAAGAAGTTAGTGGAACTGTAATGAGAAATCTGTTAGATCCAAATACAAAACCTAAACCAACATCAAAACTTTTTAAACAAGCCTTTGGTTATTTTGATAAAGGTATTTTTACAATGATGGTTAACAAATTTGGAAAGTTATCTGAAGATAAAAGTCTTTTAGATAGAATTGATATATCGAAAGAAATTAATTTGATTGTAGAAGGTGGTGCATATGGTCATATGAGTCATCCATTTGATGATAAAAATTTAACATTTAAAGATTTGAAAAATATTATAGAAATGGGGTTAGGTGGACAACTTAGTAGAGAGGATAACGTTTCAGAAAAGTTAGATGGACAGAATTTAATGATTTCTTGGAGAGCCGGTAAATTAATTGCAGCAAGAAGTAAGAGTCAACTTAAAAATGCAGGTAAAAATGCATTAGATACTAATGGAATAATCTCAAAATTTAAAGGTAGGGGTGATATATCAGACGCATTCAGTTTTGCTATGAAGGATTTGGAAAAAGCTATAGGTTCTTTATCAGATAAACAAC
>CALBXV010000312.1 GCA_937890045.1 uncultured archaeon | reverse complement strand
GCTTTCTGTTTGGATTCTACTGCTGAGTCTACTTCGGATGTGCCTGTGACACCTGTTCCCATGTCCTTACCATAAGTCTTTATAAGTGCTTCGGTAATAACTTTAGCTGTCTGTGCTTTATTCCTAAATGATATACTACCATCCTTATTTCTGTCAAATACATCACCAGCTATCTTCTCTAAATTAAATACTTTAATAAGTCTCAGTAAGTCTGCCTTGCTTTTCTTCTTTAGATTACCAATCCATCCATCTGCGTTACCCTGTTCAGTAATATGTTCCTTGAGACTCATGACTACCTTACCCTTAAAGGCAGCTGTCTCATCTCTTGCCCCTGCCTGACCTTGCTTAGTAGCTCGGTTCTCTGCTTCCTTTTCTTCTATCTGTCGGATTATATCAGTCTCAATTTTTTCCTCAATATTTTCTTCTACGCCCCGTGAGACAGCAGCATCTATAGCATCCTCATCCATCTCAGCCGATGTTTTAATATCTACTTGTTCAGCAGCAGCTTCAATCTGACTCTCTGTCATCTCAGCTTGACTCTCTGCTTGTTTTTCTATATCTTGAAAGAATACTTCTCCCTTTTTAACCCCTTTCTTAGTACCTGGCTCAACCATTTGCTCAAACTCAGCAAAGGCTGCAACAGCAAATGCTTCTACTTCTTTATTTATATTTCTTTCTAATCCATCTTCTCCCTGTTCAGCTACTTCAGCCTCAATCCTAGCTCTCTCTGCAGTAGAAGAATCACCAACTATTTGTTTAATAAGAAACTTAGCATCTTCACCACCAATCTCAAGAGAGGGAACACGTCTCCTATTTTTTATAATCTCTTTAATATTCACGCCCTTCCTAGCGATATATAAATCTATAAGTTGTCTTACAAGTGCAGGGTCAACACCAGAACGAAGTGAAGCAGGAAATAAATTTGTCATAGCTTCGGTGGTAAGAACCTTAAACATATCCGCCCCAGATTCAGTAAATCCCCCCTCTTTAGAACCGCCAGCTTCTGGGCTACTATTCAGAGCAATAAAATCATCAACTCCAATACCCTTTTCTCTTAATACTTCAAGAAATACCATGCCAGGGTCCATTCTCCCATCCTGCTTAGCCCCACGGTTCCAAAAGAACATCTCATCTTCAGTCTGTGGCATCTCATGAAAGAAAGGCTTATTTAATGGATTATTTGCCCAATCTATAATACCCTGTTCCTTTGTAATACCAATACTTCCTAGTGTCAGTCTCTTAATTTCCTCTCCTGCTATATTTCCCTCAGCTACTTGGTCCATTGTAGCATCAAAAGCCTCATTAGTTAATCCATGCTTCTCCTTTATTGCCTCACGGACATCTTTATTAACTCTATAATTTGCATATCCTCCCACTGATGCAAGTGGGCCCATACCAGCACCCATTAGACCACCAGCCACAGCTTCCATTGCTCTCTCTGGACCCCAAACATCCTCTAGGGTAAGGTCATCTACACCAAAAGCAGCTTGTGATATTTCAGCCCACACACCCTGTGTATACTCTTCTACACCTTCTCCTACCATCTGTTTTATAATGGGGCTTCCTATAGTTATTCCTAATGCCCGAGTCTTACCTACATCTTTTAATTTCTTTGCCATTGTTTCTGCTAATGACCTAGATGCAGCCTTAGTCCCGAGACCCATAGCTTTAATAAGAGAAGATACACGCATCATCTCAAGAATAGATTCCCCAGCTCCCGCCATCACAGCAGCACTTCTAGCCATATCAGCCTTCTCTACATCAGTAAGGGTTGGGTCGTCTGCTAACTCTTGAAGAGAATCCATATAATGTAAAGGTGTAACCATCCCCATCATACCCAATGCCCCAATAGTTGAACCCAATACTGGATTACCTGTTGCTACTGAAACTCCACCTCCTAATATCACACCTGATACAAGCGTAGGAACAGCTTCCCCTGCTAATCCACCAAGAAATTTTGTGTCTAAGAAATCCTTAACTTTTAAATCTTTAGCTTTGTCTTCTTGATATAATGAATAAGCAAATAATTTAGGGTCATCTCTTAAAGCATTCGTAACAGCAACACGGGAAGCTTCTAATCTTTTTTGAGATTTATCCCATACTGGATGGCTCATTATCCTAGTTATCTCTTTGTGCTTATCAGGATACCCCATCTCCTGTAGATACTGGTCAGAATAATTCTTAAGCTCTTTTTTAGAGATGTCAGCTATAGGAATAGTACCATCGTAAAGTATCTCTTTAAATCTCTCGTCTTTTCTAGTGGGATAAGCTTCATCTAATTGTTTCTCTAAAAGTGCTGGTTTATTTGCTTTCCAAATATCAGACTGTGTCTTTTTTCCATACATTATTGGAAGTGTTTCAGAAGCAATCTGTCCCATACGACTCTGAACATCATCTCCCTCAGTTTCACTTATACTCTCCATCGTAAACTCGTCTTTAGCAAATTGATCTAAAGCCCTGAGAGCATTACGAGCTTTACCTTCCTCTGTTGTATCTATAAAAAATCCCTCATTAGGGTCCCACTCAACACCTGGCGGTGTCTTTTTAAATAAATCAAAGTCTCCTCCTACTCCTCCCATCCATTCTGGAGCAGTAACAGCAGCCATCTGCTTCCATCCTGGTGCCCATTGATGCTTAAGAGTATTCCAAAATGATTTTACTCCCTGAGCCATAGAGTTATTATCTATCATGACTGCAGATTCAGGCACTTGAGCTAGAATTTCCATAGAAAGCTCTACATCATTAAGTCCCTTAAATCTATCTGGTAGTTCAGTATTCCACTCCAGTTGCCCGTTCTGAGTTCTCCAGTAATTGGCAAAATCAGTTACACTTAATTCACCATACATATCAACATATTGCTGAAATTGGTTACTTGGCATTACTATTTTATGTTAACATTTATATAGGAACCAGGCTGAGGTTTCAATACACCCGCTTGAGGTATAGCTTTGTTCCAATACTTTAAAAATCCTTCTTCTAATGCTATCTTAGCTCTATAAAGTTCTTGCCATGCTGTCATAGCCTGTTCACCCTCAACATTTCCATCAAATTCACTTCTAGCCCATTTCCCCATCATAGCTACTATCTTGTCTTTAGGTATTGCATCAAAAGTTGAAACTTGATTCCCTATAGTAGTAACAAAATCCATCAACTTCGGGTCATTATATATTTTCAGCATTTGGTCTTCTATTTGCCTATGTACCTGTATTAACAAGTCTTCATTATTAAAGGCTTTTGTTGGATTGGTTGTAATCTGCTTCCAAGTATTTGCTAGAGCCTTGTTCTCTCCTATCCATTTTGCTCCACCTACCTCAAGCTTATTTATAACAGCGATACCTGTACTTACACCAGCACCAATAACATCAAGAGTCTTCTTAAATTCATCCTCTTTTCTATATGCTATGCCACCCTGAGCTTCCTTCATATTCTTCCTAGCAGCTTTCCAGTCACCAACTTCCATATAAAGTTTTGCATCACTTAATAGACTACCTACTGTTTTACCTGGTCCAGTTTGTATCTTATCTAACTCAGGTTGTATCTGAAATCCTGCTGTAACAAGAGCATCCTGTGCTCCAAAACGCATTTCTAGAGACTCTGCTAATGAGAGTGCGCTTGCCATATCTTCGTATTCATTATACATCATTTTGTATTGCTGTCTTCTCATTGGGTCTAAGTACTTAGCATTTGCATTATAAGTTTTAGACATAGTTCTTAATATATCTGGTGCGTTACCAGTCCAAAGTCCCTCATCTTCTGCCTTATCAGACATTTCTTCTAGTGAATCAAAAGCACCCTCTAAGTCATCATCAAAAGAAGACCGAGCTTTAATATATGGTCTAATAGTCTCTAGTTGCATACCTATAGCATCACCATATCTCTGTAATAGTTTCTCTTCTCCATCAGTTAAATCATCTAAGGCAGACATAGCAGCATCTAACTGTTCCTCAGTTGACTCAGCATTTACAGAGCTTCCTATCTTGGTAAGTATTTGTCCTTTAAATCTTCTCTGGTCTCTCATCTCTACTGCTGCTTCCCTTTGTAACTCGTCAAGAGCTACTACAATATCAGAAGCCGTGTCCATCATGGATGAACCATATTGTCTTGGCATTCTTGTCCCTCTAATCGCCATTACGCACCTCTTGCCGTTTCAATCTGAGCTATCATACCTTGCACCTCATCCCACCACTTTCTCTGTGTACTATACTCTCCTGCTTCTAAGGATAACTCAGCTTCTTCTTCTTGAAGCCTTGATCCCTCTAATCCTTTTTGATACATAGCGTACATATTTTTAGCACCACCACCAGGTCCCTTTGTCCTACCCAGGTCAAAACCACGCTTTACCCCAGCTCCCTTCATCTGTTCTACCAAGTTCTCAAATCCACCAGTAAACTTTTCTGATTGCGCAAAAGCTCCTTCTTCTATAGCTCTCTCTTTTAATCCAAATCCTTGTTTCTGAAACTCTACATCCTGTTTCCAGTCAGACCACTTAGGAATCATGTCTTTATATTTACTAATCTCAGCATTATTATATCCCATACCTGACAACATATCCTCAGTAGACAAAGAAAGAGCCCGCTGCATAGTCATCTCAGGTCTTCTATCATATGCTTCATAGGTAGCAGTATATGCTTCCTGTGATTCACCTCCTTTTGTCGTCCCGTAACCGCCAGTCATTCCCATTATCCAATAACTCCTGCTTGCTCTGCTTGTACATACATACTCTGGTCACCCCATCCCATGTAATCCTCTATTTGACTAATTCTACGTGTGTCCATTGCTGCGGTATGCCAATCCGTGCCACCTTCAACTACTCCACTACCAAACTGTCTATTCCAAGCCTGCCATACTTGTTCATTTTCCCGCATTCCTAATTTCTGTCCTAAGGCAAGATTCTGTGCTTTTGAAGCATTGTATGCTGTCGGCCCCTTTACTCCAGCAGTAGGAAGA
>CALBXV010000311.1 GCA_937890045.1 uncultured archaeon | reverse complement strand
AAGATCTTTGAACATTGCAAGTCTTTGTAAATCTTCGTTACTGAGGTATTGGTTACGCATAAACTGATCTTGTAGTAATCCTGCAGTTTCAGCTCGTTTATCAGCACCTACTTGACTGTATGTATCTGCTCCTACAAAACCTTTTTGTCTGAGAAGATCAGCATATAGTGGTGCAGCAGCTGTGGCTCCTTGCATAGATGTGCCATATAACTGAGGTAATGTACGATCAATTTGTTTCTCAATACGTCGGTTAATATCTTCACCTAAGTTACCTTGGGCAATTCCTTGTCTAGTACTACCAAGTTGTCCTGCTCCAACACCGGCATCAGTAATATCACTGAAACGACCTTCTGCATCTCGGTAAATATCTTCGATATGTGGGGAAACTGCAGCGCGTAAGTTACTTAGACCAGCTAAAGGATCAAGCATCCCACCAAGACCTTGCATCGCAGTACCTAATCCTTGTTCCATACCAGGTACTGCACCAAGAGCTAATGCATGAGCTTGTTTTTGTTCAGGAGTTTGTGTAGCATAGGTTTCTCCAGGCAGAGTAGTTCCTTCTGTCTGTTTTTCTTTGAATAAATCTCTCATCCACGGAAGATAATCTTCTTTGAAAAAGCCAGTTTGAGCTAAGTCTGTAATAGATTCAGTTGTACTACTTTGTTTTGATTCTTGTTTATCTTCTTTATCGCCTGACATAGCTTAAAGCTCCTTGATTAAAGTAATATACCTGAATTGGTATTCATTATCATCTGCGAAAATACGCTCCCACGCTTTTCTGCCGTGTATCTCTGATCGTTTAATGCCACACTCTTTAGCGTAATTTTCAATTTGTTTTAAGTGGGGTATCCATAAATGTGAATAACCTTCCTTACCTCCAAAGTGATCCAATATAATAGCACTGAAGTGTTTATAGTGTTTAATGTAAGTAGCCAACGCAGCTACGATGGTACCGTTTTCCTTGATAACCCAACAATCTGATTCCTTATCAATAAAGTCTTTCAATAAATCCTGTATCGTGTAAGCATCAGACCCGTGTTCACTAATTGCTTTGTAGAACATTGGAGCTAATGTTATCCAGGTGTCCATTATTTCTTTTGGGTCAAGTCGAAAAACACGGCTCGTCATAGTTATTTATCAGATTCTTTATCCACAATAAAATCATAACCTGCAAGTGCCCACATATTACTATCAGTACTTTCAAACTTGATAGCGGCATACCGCCCGGATACACGTAAATCTGCCTTGTAATCTACGCCAATTTCAAAACTGAACGGCCCGTCCCAAGCAACCCCTGCATTTGGAGACATTTCGCCCCCTACATAAATATTGATATTACCTGACCCACTGATACGTGGTATGACACCGGAGATATATTTGATCTTTTCCGTGGTACCTATATTGACACCGATTTTCTCAACTTGAGCAAGGTATGAAGTACCATCAGCTTGATTAGAAGAATTTCCTTCATACATTTTTTGGGCAACCGGGGCACAGAAAATCAATTTACGGTTAGTGGGATTGTAAGTAGATTCATCCCAACTGGTAGCATCAACGTCCCATGATCTCGTAAGTTCAGCAGAACCATTTAAGATTACAGAATCTCCTGCACTTTCTGTAGTTATCGAAGTTTCACTGACAGTAAATACAGTTGGGCCTTCTCCTGATATATTCGTTACTGTATAGTAGCCATCGTTAGAGGTAGACCCGCTTACTGCTATAAAAGTAATTCCTGCTAATGTAACAGAAGTATCGGAAGCGGTAGTTATAGTACTCGCACTTGTGAAAGATACATCGGTTCCTGCATATGCTTTACCCCAATCAGTAACAGCATCAGTATCGTTGACAACACCAAAAGTAGCAAAAGAACTTTTAGCTATAGCTACATCACCGGACCACGTATCATCCAACCAATTCCACACAAGAGCTTGAGTAGGATAATCAGTTGCTCCTGTTCCCCCAGTAGGAACATAACAAATCCACATTTCGTTGGCGGTGTAATTAGGTACTACAAAGGTACGTGCAAGGTTAAGAGGTTCAATCCTGTTAAACAGGAACTTCCTCATACGTCTTGAAATTACTGATTTCTTGGTAACACCATTGTGGACATAGACATCATCACGGCCAACGACGAAATGCTTGCCATCAAAGGTAGCCACACAACTATCGGTGAGCATACCAACATCATCAAAGAGGTTTGTAAATTTGAAGACATAATCACCGCCGATGTGCTGCATAGACCACACAGCATCTTCTTTATAGATGATGAATGAATCCTTGAGAGATTGTCCATCTAGTACTTTACCATCTGAAGAGCCTAGTTCTGTTTCCCCAGCATCCTGGGCTGCATCTGTCAAGTCCCAAGTAGGTAATGTATTAAAATCACTGATAGGGTTAGACCACCCTACAAGATTTTTCTTTTGGGTACCACTTACCGTAATATTCATGGCTACAAGAAAATTCTTGAAAGACCTTAAAGTCTTTACAGCTGTGTAAGTGCTTGGGAAGTTAGTCTCACCACCTGCATCATCAATGTCTACAAGTTGAGAGGAGTTTTGAGCTAGGTATTGAGGAACTTCCTTACCATTGTTCACATAAGCTACACCACCTAGAACTGTTCCATTCCACTTCTCAGCGTTACTGGTATACGCACCAGCAGCGTGGGTAATTGATGTACGAGTAGACCCAGTACTCATTTTGTAGACATTAGTAGCAGAAGCATAAATCCAATAATTAGTAGCACCATCTGTCCAAGGCATATTCCAATATGGAGCTATATCAGTTGAACTTGGACCGAGTTGACCATATACCTGGGAATACCCGCGTCTTTTTTGTGTCTTGCCGTCTGTGAATTGAATATTCTGCCCACTTGTCCATACCTCTGGTTTGACACTGTAAGGGCTTTCATCTACAATCACACCCTGTTGGACAGGGGCTGTTAAAACTTGGTCTACCATACGATCAGGTCTTTATGATATAGTTAAGAACTATTGTAGGTTGAGTATTTTGGTGCGCTCCATCACCGCCTGTTGAACCTGTGTCTTGTGAGCCTACACCTGCCCAAATGGAAGTTGATACTCCACTATTACCAGAGCCAACAAAAGAATCGTCATCTTGGGTATGCGTGTGGGCTGGCATTTCAGCAGTAAGTAGAGTATGTGTTTCTGTACCACCTGTTGAACCAAGGGTGCCACCGTTGATACCACTACCACCGGAAGTAAGCCGTGTATCAGAAGACTCCTTACCAGCAATAACTCGTCCTTTTAGATCAGGAAGCTCAAAGGTAGTTGAGCCATCACCAACACCGTATACTGTACTAATAGCTGCAAAGAGAGTTGAATAGGTTGTACGACTAATCGCTGCACCATCACAAAGAAGCCACCCTGATGGGGCTGAAGAACCGGCATATGCAATAACAGAGGCTGTTGGAGAAGACGCTACACCATCAATCTGTGTCTGGATATTACTGGTGACTCCATCGCTATGATTTAATTCAGCAGCAGTAGAGGTAATAAGAGTACCACCTAACTTTAATCCTTGCGAAGAACCGTCATGGGCAGCAACATCAATAGAGCCATTTGCATCAGTAACAAGAGCTTTAGATGCTTCAGATGTACCTACCGCTGCAACATTAGTATAGTCAAGTTCAGTGTGTGTAGCACTGATAGCTCCAGTTACATTAGCAAATGTTGCCTTGATAGCTTTCTTGATATTGCGAAGGTGGTCATCTCCTTGTGACTTGTCATCAGTAGCCACAGGATTGGCAATAACCAAATCATCAATATGTGTGACGGTTTCTAAACCCATAGTTTATTCTCCTATTATTTCCAAGCAATAGGAAGCAACTTTGATGCAACTGCTCCTATTGTCCCAGCTACCCCAGCAGCTAACAACAGTGTTTTCCACCCACCACGAGCTTCATTAAGAGTTTTAAGAATACAACGCATATCAATTTTCATGGCTGATAAATCTTTCTCTACAGAAGCCATTCTACCTTCAAGACGACCTATATCTTTATCTGTTGAAGAAGCCATATCTAATCAATCACTCTCAGGTTCTTGGTATTCGATGTCATTACTCAAATCCTCATCCGGGGTAAAAACAATCTGATTGAATACATTATCAGCGAATACTCTGGCCTCGGTGATCGACTCAAAACCTTCATACCAGACACAAACAAAAGGTAATCCTGTCTCTTCTTCCTCAAGGCACTGGGCAGCACGGATAGTGGGCATGAGTCACTCCGGCTTTGGATGCACTGAATCAGCTTTTAATGTGGACATCTATTGTGCTCCTTATTAGTCACTGGGGCTACTTGCAGCATCGGTTAAAGCCCCATTCTCTGTAAATCCTCCAGCATAGG
>CALBXV010000310.1 GCA_937890045.1 uncultured archaeon | reverse complement strand
CTTTTTACAGTATCAGCAGTATGTTTCTATATAGCAATAGAAAAAGGAAAATTAAGTATAGTGATGCCATTAGTTGGAGTAAATCCAGCAATTGCTGTTTTATTATCAATAGCTTTTCTTGGAGAAATCTTTACTGGATTTAATTTTATAGGAGCTGCATTAGCAATAACCGGTTCAATTTTCTTAACTAGATAAAAAACTATTTAACGATATCAAACTGACGAGAAACAACCCAATCAGGTCTAGGATTAGCTACACTAACTGGTTTATTATCAATAGAATTATAGACAATTATGAATGTATGTCTGTTTATAGGAGACATATTATGACTAGATCCATGCATGATATTACAATCAAAGAATACTACATCACCAGGAGAAGCAATAAGATGAGTAATATTTTCTTCTTTAATATATTTTTGAAGTAATTTTTTTTCAATACACCATTGTTTATAACTAGTAGTAACTTCATCAGAATAATGGTCAACAACTCCACGTTTATGAGAACCTTTGACAATCATAAGACATCCATTATTTATAGTAGCAGGGTCTAGAACAATCATTACAGATGCTAAATTAGGTTTAACACCATCATACTGCCAATAACCATAATCTTGATGCCATAACCACACAGTACCTTCAAATGATTCTTTAGCATTAATTTTAGAGTGATAAATATATACGTCATTTTTTAGAATTTGTTTTATAGGATTAAGAATTTTAGGAGTACGAATGATATTTGCATAAGATTCAACACCTCTATGCGCTAACATTACTTGACGAATAGCACCATTTTTTTCTCTTATTCTATGAGTACCATCAGAGTCATCAGTCGCATCAAAGAGAAGTGATAAATCAGATTTAAGAGCGTTTAATTCAGAACTAGATAACAAATTTTTAACTAAGAGATACCCGTCTCGATTATATTGTTCAAGCTGATCTTGTGACCAATCCATAATAAAAATAATACAATAGAAATATAATAGCGTTTCATTTATTTCTTGAGAATAGATTGAGTTTACTAACTATTAATGTAGCAACTATAGCTCCAATAAAACTCATAATAACATTTTTGCCAATTGAATATAGCCATATTCCATAATAACCTATATTTATATTGAAAATAGATAAACGGAATAATATTTCATAGAATTCAAAACCTAACATAATAAATCCAAATGTAACAATTATAGCTTCACTTATTCCACTTAAAATTGAGAAGAGTATAATTAATATTTTGTTTTTAGAATTTTTACCATAATTACCAATTGACATAAATAAATCATATGTTAATCCAGCCAGAATACTACCAGGTAAATATAAAAAAGAAGCAGGAGCAGGAATTCCAAGAAGAATAAATCCACTAATTACACCCATAAGAGTTGCAGAGCCAGGGGTTTTAAATCTACTAGCTAAAACAACTATTAATAAAGCACGAATTAAATGTGCATCCGAACCACGAAGACTAGGACCAGTTACAAAAGTAATAAGATATCCTAATATAAGATATAATGCACTAAACGAAGCTGCATAAACTAACTTTTTATTTAAATTAAGAATAGTAATCAAGAACACAAATAAACTCCAATACTATGGAAATCTTATATATTATTATATAACTATTTATAAAAAAATTCAGAAAAAAAATTTTATTTTTCTAAATTCTACAGAATAAACGCAAGTAAAATGATATTAGATAGATGATAATTTAGTTTGGATTTCATCATAGTTTGGTTCTACACCAGGATTAGGAGCAACCCAAGCATATTGAATTACGCCGTTTTCATCACTTACATATATTGCTCTATTAGAAGCAGTATATCCAGGTAATCCAGCAAAATTTTCAATTCCAAGACCATATAATTCAATAACTTTACGATCATAATCACTTAAAACAGGAAAACTAAGATTATATTTTTTCGAGAATTCTTTATTGACAAAAATAGAATCTACAGTAATAGATACTATATTAGCATTAAGTTTAGATAAATTATCAATGTTATCTTGAAGAGCACATACTTCTTTATCACAAACACCAGTAAAAGCTCCAGGTAAGAAAGCAACTACTAATTTTTTACCTTTAAAATTTGATGGAGAGACATCATTTTTATCACTATCTTTAAGAATAAAATTAGGAATTTGAGACCCAACAATTAGTTTTTCAGACATATAAAAATCTAAATATAATTTATATAATAACTTTATGTACTATTTTATAAGTAGATATAACTATTTTAGAACATATAAATTAAATTGAGTTGAATAATTTGTGGAACATATAGAATTATATAATGAAATAGTTAAGAAACATCCAATATTAGAAAAAATTGGAAATACACAGTTAATAGATTTAAGTGATATGTATAATAAATCAAAAGTAAAATTATACGCTAAAGCAGAATTTAGTAATCCAGCAGGATCAGTAAAAGATAGAGCTGCTTTATCAATGATTCTAAATGAATTAAAGAAAAATAATAGCAATAATAAACGAATAATACTTGATGCAACTTCAGGAAATACGGGAATAGCTTTAGCAATGATAGGTTCGGCTTTAAATATAAAAGTAAAATTGATTATGCCAAGTAATGTAACAAGTGAAAGAAAAAGCATATTAAATGCATATGGAGCACAAGTCATATACACTAACCCAATAGATGGAATTGATGGGGCGATATTAAAAGTAAAAGAGGTTTATAATAGAGACCCGGAAAAATACATTTACACAGATCAATACAGTAACGATGCTAATTGGCAAGCACATTTTCATACTACTGGTCAAGAAATAATTAAACAGACAGATGGTAAAATTACACATTTTGTAGCAGGTGTTGGAACAAGTGGTACTTTAGTAGGTACTGGAAAAAGATTAAAAGAATATAATAATAAAATAAAGATTATTGAGGTTCAACCAAATTCTCCATTACATGGATTAGAAGGTTTAAAGCATATGGAATCATCGATAATTCCAAAAATATATAATAAAAAAATGAGTGATGAACAAATTTTTATATCAACTGAAGAATCACATCAATTAGTAATTAAATTAGCTAGAAATTATGGTATAATGGTAGGGCCATCATCAGGTGCAGCTTTAGCAGCATCCTTACAAGTAGTTAATAAAATAGAACATGGAGTAATAGTAACCATATTTTGTGATACTGGATATAGATATCTAACAGAAAGATTTTGGAATGAAAGAAAATAATAAATTAGTTAAATAATAAAACAATATGCATGATTAACACCTAATATTAAGATTTATGTATAGATCATTTTTAATATATACAAGTTTTTAGATTAAAAAGAAAGTTGATAAAAATAACTAATGGAGCATATAAAACTATGATTAATCATATTAAAGATGCTTATCCAGAAGAAGGATGTGGCGCGCTAATAGGTACAGAAAACAATATTAGATTAATTAAAAAAGTAATACCAATTGAAAACAAAGTAGAGAAATTAAGAACAAGAAGATATGTAATTGATCCAGAGGATATTATAAATGTAGAGAATAAAGCGGAAGAAGAGAAATTAGAATTATTAGGTTTTTTTCATTCTCACCCAGATACTCCAGCAGAACCATCAACAGTTGATTTAGAACATTCATGGCCATGGTATAGTTATATTATAATATCAATTAAACAAAAAGAGAGAAGTAATATAATACAAGAGGAAATAACCTTAGCATCATGGAGATTAAGAGATGATAGAAGTAAATTTGATAAAGAGGAATTAATAAAATAAAAAATGAGATGATATATAATGATTGAATCTACAGTTTTAATACCAACACCATTAAGACAATATGTTAGTGGGAAATCGTCAATTAAATTAGAGGGTAAAAGAATAATTGACGTATTAACAAAATTAATAGAAAGTAATTCTAATATAGAATTTCACATTTTTGATGAAAAAAGAAAAATTAGAAGTTTCATAAACATATATGTCAACGATAAAGATATCAGAAAATTAAATAATGAGAACACAGAATTAAATAATTCAGATATAATAAGTATAATACCATCAGTAGCAGGTGGATCATTAAATAAAGATGAATATATGAGATATAGTAGACATTTAATTTTACCAGAAGTTGGTATGGAAGGACAATTAAAACTTAAAAATTCTTCAATATTATTAATTGGAAGTGGTGGATTAGGTTCACCAACAGGTCTATATTTAGCAGCTGCAGGAATTGGAAGATTAGGAATAGTGGATTTTGATGTAGTCGACTTAACTAATTTACAAAGACAAATAATACATTCAACTAGAAATGTAGGGAAATCAAAATTACAATCAGCAAAAGAAAGGATAATGGAAATAAATCCTACAATAAATGTAGAAACTTATGAAACTAGATTAACAAGTGAAAACGCTTTAGATATAATTAAGAAATATGATATAATAATAGACGGAACAGATAATTTTCAGACTAGATATTTAGTAAATGACGCATGTGTATTATTAGGAAAACCAAACATATATGGAAGTATATTTAGATTTGAAGGTCAAGCATCAGTATTTGATAGTAAAAATGGTCCATGTTATAGATGTTTATATCCTGAACCACCACCACCAGGATTAGTACCATCATGTGCAGAGGGTGGAGTATTAGGAGTATTACCAGGAGTTATAGGAACAATACAAGCGACTGAGGCTATTAAAATAATAATAGGAAAAGGCGAATCTTTGGTAGGAAGATTACTACTTTATGATGCAATAGAGATGAGATTTCGAGAATTAGAAATAACAAAAGAGTCTAGTTGTCCTATATGTGGAGAAAATCCAACAATTAATGAGTTAATTGATTATGAAGAATTTTGTGGAATTAGAGGTGGAGTTACAGCAGAACAGGAATCAGTACCTGAAATAACTGTTAAGGAATTAGAAAGTAAAATTAAAAATAACGAGAGAATAACTATAATAGATGTAAGAGAACCACATGAGTATGAAATATGTAATATTAAGGAAGCAAAACTTATTCCATTAAATGATCTTCCAAATAAGGTTAATGAATTAGATTCATCACAAGAAATAATATTGCATTGTCATACTGGAATGCGTAGTGCACAAGCTACAACTCTTTTACGTAATATTGGCTTCACAAAAGCTAGTAACTTAAAAGGCGGAATAGAAGCATGGTCAGTAGAAATTGATGATTCAGTTCCAAGATATTAGAAATTAATTTTAGATATAATTTTACTAATATATTAAACTGCTATAAGTAATCCAGTAAGATACATAATAAAAGCACCAATAATTAATCCAAGTACATTAGTTGGAGTTATCCAATTTTTAAATATTTTATCATGATTTATAGATTTTAATATTACATATATTACTTGAAATATTGCTCCCGCACCAATACCAAGAAATATTATTGCCCAAAAAGTTGTATAAGCAAATCCTCCAATAATAACTCCGATAATTGTTGGCCCACCACCTATAATGCCAAGAAAAATTAAATTCTTAAACTTAAATTTTCTAGTTGATATTGGAGAAATTATAGCTACTCCTTCAGTAACATTATGAATAGCGAATCCAATAACTAGAAACGTTCCTAAAGCAATATTTGCTAATGAATAAGCTGAGCCAATAGCTAAACCTTCACTTAAATTATGTAGACCAATTCCTAAAGCAATCATATATGAAATACGAAGAAAAGGTTTTTCTTTATTAAGTGTAACAATATTTTTTCCAGTTAACATTTGTAATACAAGAAAACTAATAAGTATAGAGAAAATAAAAAGGGTAGAACTTTGGAAAGCAAGTGGTACAGATTCCATTAATTCTATAGCTTCAATTATTGAATTAAAACCAAGAAATAATAATAATCCAATTGTTAAACTTAATAGAAAATTATATTTTCTAGAATTTATTTTACTAAAGAAAGGCAACCATAATAATCCAAGGAATACAGGTATTATTCCAACATAGATTCCTAACATAATAAAATTAGACAAATGTTTTATACCAATAATTGGAGTTATTACAGGATTATCAATAACATGTTCAAATTTTATACTTTTAGAAGATATTAATACAATATGTACAGGTTCATTTTTAACCCAATCAAACGGAATAGAAAGTTTAGCTTTACCTAATCTAGGAATTTCTTCACTAGGAGTAATATAACCACCCCATATTGCATCATTTATAATAATTTGTGATAATTTGACTGTACTAGGACCGCCGTTTACTAATTCAATTGTGATAGATCCGGGTTCAAAAATAGTTTTTTCAAAAGTTAGACTTTCTAACTGAATATTATCTTCGTTTAATGATATATTAGTTGGCGGAGTATACATTAATAATACAATTATTAACAATAAACTAGATACAATTGATAAAGAATATTTTAAGTTCATATTATATCAACAATCTGACATAAATTGAATTAGGATTCAACATTAAATATTCCTAACCAACCTAATTCAGCAAATTCTGCTTGATGAGCATGAAAAATATATTTACCAGGTTTATTATATGTAAATTCAAGAATTCCTCTCATACCTTGACATTGAATAACAGTATCAGTAAATTCAGATGGGGTCAACATAGTTCCATTAGGATAATAGTAAAACAATTGTCCATGTAAATGAAATGAATTGATTTGATCAAACTCAGTCATATTAACAAGATAAATTCTAATTTTTTCGTTTAATTTAATATTAATAGGATTTTCAACATAGTAATTTGGAATTCCGTTTATAGTATAAAATTCATTTTCATTATCAAAATCTATATCGAAACCATTCATCACCATCACCAACTCTTTTGCTTTAGCTCTTGGTTTTTTAGGATCAATAATTAATGTTCCGTATAAACCTTTACCGACATGTTTTGTTAGAGGTAGAACATGACAGTGATAAGGAAATATACCAAAAGGTTCAGCTGTAAATTCATATGTGAAACTTCCTCCAGGAGGAATAATTTCAAAAACACCATCCATATCAGCAGAGTGTATACCGTGAAAATGTATATTATGGGAATGAGAATCTCCATTACCAAAATTAATTTTTAATTTATCTCCAACGGTAGCTCTTAATGTAGGTCCTGGAACTATACCATTGAAAGTCCAAGCAGGATAAGAAAGATTATGAGCTATAGTAATTTCTTGAGGAATTACATTTAAATTAAATTCACGTTTTAATTCACCATCAGAATCAGTAATAATTTTTCCATAATCAAAATGAGTAAGAAATTCCATAGGTGACATAAATCCAGGATTTTGTCTAGCAGGAACACTATTTCTGAAATATATATCATTAGGATCAATACCATGTATTGGCGGCGTACCAAGAGG
>CALBXV010000309.1 GCA_937890045.1 uncultured archaeon | reverse complement strand
CACTTAATTCGATTAATTTCATACCTAATCCTATCCAACTATTATTATATTTTTTTACTTCACTTTTAATTTCTTCATTTATATTACTTATTTTTTCTAACATGTTTAATATCTCCTACTTTAATGTTTACTTTATATGAATAATAATTACTTATTTCTTATATCTCCGCAATACTCTTTCAGCTTCCAGTAGATTAAAACCTCTTAATAATTCGTTCCCAATCTCTATTTGGGGAACAGCTAAAGAACCAGTTCTACCTCTAACATATTTTCTAGCTTCAGAATCATTTGCAATATCTATTGTTTCATATTCAATATTATTTTTCTTAAAATACTCTTTTGCTTTTTGACAATAACCACAATTTGGCATCTTAGATGAAATATATAATTTTATAGTATCAGTTATATATTCATCAGGAACATGCTTAGCTAATTGTTGGTATACTACTTTAGTAGAATTTGGAAGAGTAACTCCTGTTAAAACAAGTTTAGACATATCTATATTGGCTAAAGTTTCAAGAGCATCATTCAATGTTTCGGCAGACACTGTTAAGACCCCGCCTTGTGCCCACATTAGTGGTATATCATACTTCTTCATTTCATTTCCTTTCTTAAGTTATATCTCCATGGGAAATATAAATTAGTTGTTGGCTAGTTTTTTCTAAAATATCCAATAATAGTTTTTCTTTTTCCATATCAAAACTTGCTGCAATTTCATCTAATATTATACTATCAAAACCTTTAATTCTGCTAACCTGTGCTATTGCCATACGTAAAGCAAAGCTAGCACTATCCGATTCAGAACCGCTGTATTTATCATAATTATTTATACTGTAATCTTTTTCTATTTTAAACTTAGGAAATTTAGAATCCGTAAGATGATTAAAGATAGTATTAGCATTCTTTGATATTAATGGGATTACATTTTGACTAAATTCTTTACGATACTTGTCTATGAATTTAACAAATTCCTGAGAAGTTTCCAATCTATTTTTTGCATCCTCTAAAGGTTTTTCATATAACTTTAATAGTGTTTTAGAGCTTTCCATTGTATTAATCTTTTCTGTAAGGGACTCTACCAACACTGTTAATGAGGATACTAAATTATCCGCATCTCGCACTTTAGGCTTTGTGGGCTTCTTAATATCCTTAACTGAGTTATAAGCATCTAAATGATATAACTTTTCAATATCAATCATCATTTGATTAATCACGTCAGGCTCTTCATCACCCTCTTCTACTGCAGATAGTAAATCATATTTCTTCTGAATTTCTGCAAGACTTGTACCTACTTCTTTAACTTCTTCTAGTTCTTTCTGTAGATCCTTTCTTTTATCTATTAATTCCTTAGCATTTGGTAAAGATTGCTTACAAGTTGGGCAAGTTTCACTAATATCTTTTAAAAGATTAACTTGTTCAACTAATGAATTGTATAAATCTCTTGCCTCAACAAGTTCTTCCTGAACATTATCCGGAACTACATCTAATTTGTTAGCCTCTGCACAAAGTTCAGAATTCCTTTCATGTATTTTTTGCATAGTCACCAACTGCTGCATTGTATAAGGAATCTCGGAATATACAAGCTCCTTCATTAGTATTTCCAACTCACACTTGGTATTCCACTGATCTAGCTGTGCATCATAAGCGCCCTTAGATACTAAAGCAGCTCTCTGTGCTTTCTTTGCTGTAGTAAGTTTTACGTTCTCTTTTCTCTTCTTTTTCTTTAAAGAGGCTAGTTCAGTAGAATTAAATATCACATCACTTAAATAATTTGAATATTCCTTAACCGTTCGTTTAGTGTCTTTAATGTCTTCTTTTACCTGTTCTTTTATTTCATCAAGAACATTAATACGAAGAAGTTTCTCTACACGCTTAATGCGCTCTGCAGTTTGTAAACCACTAAAAGATTCAATATCCTTCTGGGCAATATAGTTAGCTGTACTAAAAAGCTCAGAAGTAAGACCATATGTATTTAATACCCATTCATCAACTCCAGTGTTTAAACGAGCAATGACTTTACCCTTAGAATTTTCTACTAACTGCTCATTATCACCACGAGTGATTATATGATCGTCAATATAAAGTTTTACCTTACCGTGCTTTTTTCCAGTTTTAATCCAATCATTGGCCTTGCCTCTTGTCATTTTATTGCCAAATAAGGCATAAGCAATAGCTTCTACTATAGAAGTTTTGCCTATTCCATTTGCACCTGCAATAATATTAAGTCCATCTTGGAAGTCTTCTGTATGCTTAGAATAACATCTGTAATTTTCAAGTATAATTTTTTCAATCAAGATATTCTCCTAGAAATTCCTTAGTAAAACCTTCAGATTTTGCTTCCTTTTTAAAATCTTCAAGTATATCAATGTCTAGTTCTTGTTTCTCTAATACTAGATCTTCTGGTTTTATTGCCTTTTTTCTAATCATGATAGGTTTATTATCCTGAGGATCAATATCCTTTCTAGTAATAATAAAATTATCTTTTTTAGAATCTCCGACTCCGTGTTCTATCTCTACTAGATTATCTTTTGAGCTCCAATAATACTTTGGACCCAGTTCTCCAATAGTAAAAGGCATAATAGAACCCAGATGGTAGAGAGTACTCTTTTTTATATTATGCACATGCTCGTGTCCAGAAATTAACTTCACTTTATTCTTTTTTGCTAAGCTTATTAAATCATCAGTTACAACATTATCCATCTCGTTATCCCAATTATTATAAGCAGCATGCAGAAATATGAAGGAAGGCTTAATCTCTATGATACTCTTTAGTTTTTTTACAAATACAGTCTGAGTATCACACCACCCTATTGCGTACATATCATCAGCAAACTCAATTACCTCATTTCTAGATACTATATAAGCATAAGATGATATATAGTCCATTACTGACTTCTTTTCTACCTTAGGTATATCATGATTACCGCTAATAATAGTTACTGTATTTAGATCTGCTATTAGGGATAAAAACTTAAATATACTATGAAAAGACGGATGATCTGTATTAAATACATCTCCTAAGAAAAGAAAATGAGTATTATTCTCCTGTTCTTTTTCAATAATATTTGCAGCTAATGTATATGGATGTTGCGCCAATAAAGAAGCATCACCATATGTAACATTGAAACGACGATCTAAATGCAAATCTGGGATTGCAATGATCTTCATTTTCTACTGATTATTCTTTTCTTTTATCTTTGTTTCAGCCATTGAAGCATACATCTCTGCTCTTTCATGAGCAACTGAGATATCATCTGCATATACTTTTATTTTAGAGGACCACTGTCCCTTTGCATTAATAGTATATTCTACAGAACTTTGACTTGTATGCATTTCACGTACTTCTGTTGGTTTACTTGTTTCCATCTTAACCTCCATTAGCTTTTGATTTCTGCTTTTCCTCTGGTTGAGCAATTGGTAAATCCTGAATAAATTGATCCATTCCTTTTACACCTGGAATACTAGAAACTATTGTAGCAAGAATGTCTAGCCTATAAGCTAAATTCATATTCATTGCTAATACGGTTTCAAGTCTTTCCTCAATCCCCATTTTTTCCCAGCGATCTTTAAAATCTTGTAAAGCCTTTACAGGATCTATTGTTTGTTGCTCTTTAGCAGATTTCTCTTCTTCCCAGTGACAATTTTTATACTTTTTTCCGCTATCGCAATGACACGGGTCATTTCTTCCTAGTCTCTTTTCGCTCATTTTTAGTTTCCTTCCATAAGTTATTGATATCTTTTTTATTTCCGCCTTGCTTTATAAAGGCCTCTTCTCTTGTCATATAGGTCATTGGAACATCGGATAGATTATAAGGTCTACCGTATTCATCAACAAAAACCCTCTCGTTTAACCATTGTTTTTTAGTCATAATAAAGTTGTTTCCTCTATCTTATATGTAAAAAATGTTAAATTATTAAAACATACCATATTGGTCAACATCTGTAGTAATTCTTTAAGAGTTTCCTCGCTTTCTGCTATTTTTTTCTTCTTAATTTCTCCGTCCTGGGTTATACCAATAATAAGAAACCACCCATTTGGAAGTTTATTTGTTTTAAGCATAATATTTAATATGTAACTTAATGCGAGGTTATTTTTCGAAACGGGCAGAGCCTTCAGAAAACCTGATTGAAGCATAGAATATGCAATTTATCAGGTTTTCTGAGGATCCTAGTTGAGAAAATATACCGAGCATAAAAGTTATGATTACTTGTTTTCTTCCTTCTTCATTTTTTGCTTAGTCTTATGAAACTTTGCTAGCTTAAAAAGCTCTTTCTCTGACATGTTAGCCATCATGTTAGCCATTGTTTTTTTTCTCCGGCGTCTTTTTGTTTTAGATTTCTTTACCTTAGCCTTAGTCTTAACCTTTGTAGGAGGTAATGTATCTTTCAGGTCCGGTTGTTCTTCTCCTTTATGGTATACGTTTCCACGATAATCTACAAAAACTGACATGAAATGCCATCCGGCAGGTTTCTTTGGAACTTCTCGGCCAAATAATTTATCTTGTTCTTCCTCTGATAACAGACTGTAACAAGCAGCTAAAGTGCAGTAACTACACTTAACAGCCCTTACATCTTCATCAGAAACCGTAACTGATTTACCACATACTGAACAATCCATCCACCACTTATTTTGCCAAAGTTCTGGTTTAATTACTTCTTTTTTGGTCATTTCTTCCTCCTGAATTTAATGTATTTTAGAGATATAAACAAAGTATTTATCTATATGTTCTTTTCTTGCTTTTTGTCCACTCAGAGTCTTTCTTAGACTCTTTCTTAAAGAAAACGGAAGACTCTGTGATCCAGAATAATATAATTGCTAATACTAACCCGCCTATATAGAGCATAAAGAACCAATCAATTGTCATTCATAGTCCCTAATACTAATTCCAACAGGAAATCTAGGAATTCCATCATCTGTTAACTCTTGATAACGTACAGTTAAATATTTTCCAAGATAGGACGAACCATAAGTAAATAGATCACGTCTTTCTTCCTGGGTCCCTTTAGGACGTACCCAAAATTTACACGTATCTAAATTAAGATGGGTTTTGGTTTCACATTGCCAAATAACACAGCCTTCTTCAACTCCTTCGCCTTCTTTATAGTCTACAATTATATACTCACTATCTTTAAAGGCTTTTAGCTTTTGAAGATCAGCACTACGGTGCTTCATTCTATAAGCACCTTTTGCGTTTCTAAGTATTATACCTTCATATCCTTGTTGAATATATTCGTTATGTTTTTCTTTCATTTCTTTTTCATCAAACACCTTTTCAGTTTTAATTAATTGTGTAGATAGTTCCAAGAAACTATCAAATAACTGTTTAAGGCCTTCTTTACGAATTGCATACTTTGTAGTAGTATCTGTCCAGAACATATCAAATACTATGAAGTAGATCTTATTCAGAGTTTCTTCAGTATTCTCATGTCGCCGTAAAGTACCAGCAAGTTCTTGAAATGTTAGTTCGTCTGAATATAATTCACCATCTAAATATAGAGTATCAGTTTTCCAATCTAGTACTTTTGCTTGATCAAAAAGTCTTTCCAACTCTTTTTCAATATGAACCATTGGAGTCATTGATTTACCCTTACGAGTAAACATTTTAATTATTCCATTATCTCTACCTACCGTACATCTAACACCGTCTATCTTTGGTTGTACATAACATGGCCAACTTATATTATGACTACGTTTAGCATAAGAGTGTGCTAACATTGGAAGTATAGGAATACTCAGTGTTGCTTTATCTCTCTGATATCCTTCGTCACATTTCCTATTATATTTAGATTCAGCATTATTACATGCTTGAATATATGGAGAAGTTTCATTAACTTTTCCAATATTCTTACCAGTTTTTACATATTTTTCCTGTACTTGATGTTTTCCATCTGCATATCCAAAGGTATATAAAATATGTCCGTAGTTTTCGGCAGTCTGATAGACTTCACCTTTCCACATTTTTACTTTACCGTTAGATGCTAATGCATATATTGGTCCGAATTGTTTCATTTCTCCTCCTTTTTTATTTCTTCAAAATATTCTTCAATTTTTTCCTTAATTTGATAATGACTACCTGTATATGTAATTACTCTCAAAAGTTTTTCTGCCTTTTCTAGTCTTATTCTAAGTTGTTCATACAGAGATGTTGGTGTATCTATTTTTTTCATTATAAATGGAACTTATTAACCGCTCATACGTATAAGAACGACTGTTAAGATTCCTAGGATAAATCCTGAGCAAAAACCAAATAATGTTAACATAATAGCAGTCTCTGCAGAACCCCATAACATAGTCATCTTACCTATTAGTTTTTCCACAGGGGTACTCCTTCAATACTTTCATGTATTGTTATTGCCTTTTCAGCTTGTGATTTCATATAAATAAATAATTTTCATGCGAATTTAGAATGGCGGCCTGCTATGGTCTCATTTAGTGATGCATTTTCAATGCTGCACTAAATGAGCCAGAGCTAGCGGCATTTAAATGAGCATTAAAAATTATTCTCCATTGTCTATTAATTTTTTAATACTTTTAAATATATCTTCCAGCTTTTCTGTTAAATTTGAATTATAAAGAGTAGCTGCAGGGTGGTAAGCAATATGTACAGGAATACCTAAATATTCATATACTTGACTTATCATGTCTTTCATTGGATCCGTTACATTTAATAAAGTATTAGCTGCAACTTTTCCTAAGCATATAATAACCTTTGGATCAATAAACTTAAGTTGATCATTTAGAATAGGTCTACATGCTTCTATTTCAATAGTACCAGGATTTCTATTAGCGGGAGGACGACATTTTAATACATTAAGAATAAATACATCCTCTCTTTCCAGATCTATAGTACTAAGAAGATTACTTAGGACAGTTCCAGCTCTTCCTATAAAAGGTTTTCCTTGTTCATCTTCTGTTTTTCCAGGAGCTTCTCCTACAAATACTATGCTTGCGTCTGGATTTCCTGTTCCAAATACAAAGTTTTTTCTTGTGTGACCTAAAGGACAGTTTACGCAGTTTTCATACTCATAGAATAAATCAATCAGGGCCTTCCTCCGTTCAGAGGTAGTCATTCTTTCTTAACCTTCTTAGAGGGTTTGCTAGAATATCCATCCTTTTCCCAACCATGTCCTTTTAAATGAAATGCTGTACCTGTGGTACAGAATACTCTTTCCATTAATGGAGCAGGGCTGTCAATATCAAGATATGTTTCATCACATCTTGAACAGTAGGGAGCTACCTGTTTGGAAAACGATTGGATTAATTCATCTATATATCCACATTCTGGACATTTATATACATAAATAGGCATTTAGAAATGTACTGTAGTAGTTAAATCAACTCCATTAATTTCTACTGAATTAGGACAAAAATCAGCTGTTCTTTTTAATGATTCCCATTCAATTTCTGCATCATTAATCACCCAATCGGTTTCTAGTTCTGATACTATTTCTTCAACTTCAGTATAAGCTAGTGCTTCTATGTGTAAATCAATACGATCTATTATAGGATGTAAACCTTTTAGACCCCATACTCTACTTTCAATATCAATAGACCACTTAATTTCTACAGTAACTACCTCAATATCTATATCCTGAACTGAAGAATCTACATCAAATAACTTATCAGAATCATAGATATCAATATCGTATCCTGATAACTTAGTAATAAAATCCATTAAAAGACTCCTTTCATTAATAATCTAGTAACATATCGTTCTTGTAATTCCTGAAATCTCTGTATTCCGGCAAATCTATCCTCTCTAATTGTATCAAAATATGCATCAATATTAGGATCAGATACCAATTTAGATAATCCAATAATTATATAATGATTATTCCAATTTAGAGATCCTCTATAATTCTCATCCAAATCTACATCATTTGGTTTATCAAATAGAGGAAATGTAAGATTACTATTATTATGGCCTCCACCCACAGATACACCCTTATCTTCTATCAGTTGTTGTTCTGTAGAATCCAAGTCTAAGGGAACTTCTATATTGGTCCCCTTAATATATATCTTCTTAAACTTGTGCTTAAAACTAAATAAGGGACCGTCATTATCTGTAACAATAACATCTAGATCATATTCTGTAGAAAGAGATACATCTACTTTTTCTCCAGCAACTTTGTCTAGTTTTTCCTTTATGAAATTTCTTGACTCAAACATATCTTTCGCTACTTTCTTTTGATCTAATCTATTACGTTCTCCATCTATAATTAAATCAAGATGATCCGCAGTAAATTTATCAAATAGATCGCGAGGTTCCATCCAATTTATTCTGGAACTCCATCTATGTTTATATCCAATTTTCTTCCAAACAGCAGGTCCTTTAGGCGCATCATAACCGCCTACATTCGAACCATCTGATAGTCTCTTATTCTTAGGGTTTACGCCATTTATAGGACATAATGCTCCATAAAATAATTTTCCGAAACCTTTTTTGATTTCGGAATAATCTATTTTTTCCTCTTCGGAGATTGAGCGGGTACTATTCTGATGTATAGCTGCTATATCGTTCTTTATAAGACTGTCAATAGCCTCATGCTTCTCCTTTAGTTTGTTTTGTGCTGCATTTAATTCAATGAATAAATCAGACACACTTTTATTAGTCATTATTACTCCTTTTTAAGTATAGCAGATATGCTAGTATTTAAGACTAAATAAGTATATAACATTGGGTGAACATAATCACCATATTATAACTTTTCGGGATTTTATTCTTGGTTAGATATTTCGCCAGTAGTTTGATCAATAGTGATGTTATCTCCGTATTCACTACGTAACTCGTTAGCATACTCACTGCGGTCTTTTACTACATTTAACCATGTATCTTTGTTGCTTTTAGACTCCCTTTTTAATTCATCCACTTGTATATTAAGTACTGCTATATCTAGTTCTAAAGTCCCAACTCTATCAATTATAGCTCTTATTTTTGCATTTAGATCATGTAAACGCTTTAAGTGGACTGGGCTTATTTTTTTTACATCTTCTGACTTCGTTGCCATTATGCTTCTCCTTGTATTGTATTATTTATTATAAGTACCTTACATGCTTCTTTTATTGGATCATCTTCCTCTAGTAAGTCTAAGGTCTCTTTACTAATAGAACCCTTAATCATTTCATTTAGAAATGCTGAGCATGTTCCTAATCTTTTCTTGAATTCCTTTCGTCTTTTATCTTGATTTTCTTTAGATAATTCCTCAAACGGAGTTTTCATTAATTTCGTATATTCTTTATGTCTCATTGAACCATTACTCATCCTTGCGGCGATTAGACTGCTTATTCATCGCATTAAGTGGTTAGTACTGCTATTCATTTGATATCGCATTTTGCGACCTCAAGTTAATCGGATTCTAATTTGCCATAAAATCCATTCTTCATCTTACCTTGTAATTCGGTTATCCTAATTCCATATTTCGTAATAATCATCAAACTGTACCGACTTCCACATA
>CALBXV010000308.1 GCA_937890045.1 uncultured archaeon | reverse complement strand
ATTTAAGAGCATAATAAATGATGAAAATGTAGATAAATGTATTAAAAACATAATTAACAAAATTGATCATAATGAAAAAAGCTTTTTATTAGATAATATAGAAAATCACATAGATAAAAAATCCAATTTTTATTTAAGAATAGATAAACAGAAATTATTTTCAAATATAATAACAACTTCAGAAAAAGACGCAATAAGAATTAAAATAAAACATTACAAGGATAAAACAATAAAAGAAATAATAAAATATTATCAACATCTATGAATATTAAGAACAATTAATTGATTAGGAAAAAAAAACGTTACATATTAATTAGAACAGATACTGAAGTATCAGAGTTAGCAGTAGAAATAAGAAAAAAAATAAAATCAGACTATGGAGATGAAAGATTCAAATTTGGTTTAAAGATTTATGTTAAAACCAATGAAACAGCAATAATAAGAATTAACAATTTATACATAGACGAATTATACAAGATATTTAGTAATATAAATAAAAAAAATGAAATAATTATACCAATTATATCTTCAGGAACAATAAAAAAAATAAAACGACATCTTGAAAGTTATAAAAATATAAAGATTAATTAACATATTTTAAACTAAGTAAATTACAAAATGACAAAGATTGTATCACCTGGAGATCATTTATCAATTATTGAAGAATATCAAAGTGGAAAAAACACAATAGAATACAATGGTAATGTTATAGCTACTGTTCATGGATCAAAAAAAATAGATGAAGAAAACAGAGTAATTAATGTAGAACCAACTAATAATAGAAGAATATATCCAGAAATAAATGATGAAATAATAGGAAAAATTGTAAATGTTAGAAACAACAACTATTTTATAGAAATAATAGAGATAAATGGAAAGAAAGTTCCAAGATATTTCACTGGAGTATTAAATAGAGATACAGATAAGCATATAATAAAAATGGATTTGGGATTTATAGGAGATTACTTAAAAGCGAATATATTGAAAGTTAACAATGGAAAAATTTATTTAAATTTTAATGGAACTGATTTAGGAATATTAAAAACAGAATGTGGAGATTGTGGAAGTGATATAGTAGAATTAGATAATGAAAGTAGTATAGTAAAATGTAACAAATGTAAAAACGTTCGTAGAACTATCCTACCAAAAATGTCAAAATAATATAAAAAAACTAAAAAAGTGACTCTAAATCAAAATTTTTATTAACAATTAAATCGATAAAACTTTGATATGAAGATTAATATAGAAGAACAAAAAAAAGGTAGTGTAAAATTACAGATAGATGATGAAGATCATATTATATCAGATATAGTGCATCATGAACTTTTAAAAGATAAAAAAACTAGTAATGCAGGTACTCTAAAGATTCATCCATTGTTAAAAAAAAATGAACTACTAATAAATTCAAATTCAAGTATTAACAATATTTTAGATTCAAGCATAGATAACGCGATAAAGATTTCAGCAAAATTAAAATCTGAATACAAAAAAAAATAGTGTTAAAAAATGAAATTTTGTGAGAAATGTGGATCAACATTACAAAATGAATTAGCAAAAACAGATGATAAAACAAAATTAGTTTTAAAATGCTATAAATGCGGATGGAAAACTAAACCAGATAGTGACAAACCAGAGAAAACAATAATTGAGAACAAAGAACAGATAGATATTATTGAAAAAGCAGACCAAAAAAATATGCCAACTATTGAAATTAATTGTCCAAAATGTTCTAATAGAAAAGCATATTGGTGGATGTTACAAACTAGAAGTGGCGATGAACCTACAACACAATTTTTTCGCTGTTTGAAATGTAAACATACATGGAGACAATATTCATAGATTTTGAGTTAAAAGAATAATAGTTTTTATAATTATAAATAAATAATATAAATTGTAAGAAAAATTGACTTTTGTAGCTAAAACTAAAACTTCAAATGAATGGAAATTAGTAACTACAGCTATTCAAACTTTAGTTGAGGAAGCAACATTTGATGTTACACCAGAAGGAATAAATTTTAGAGCGATGGACCCATCACATATTGCTCTTTTAGATATAACATGGCCAAGTACTTCTTTTGAAAAGTATTCAAGTGATGAGAAATTCCAATTTAGTGTAAGAACAGAAGATTTTGTAAAGTTAATTAGGAGAGCAAGTGCAAACGACAGTATTGAAATTGCAAAATCAGATGAAAATACATTAATTGTTAAAATTCAAAATGGATATAGTAAAGAATATAAATTACATTTAGTAGAATCTTCACTTAGTTCTACGCCAATACCTAATTTAAGTTTAAATTCTAAGATTAATATTAAAGAATCTGCATTTGAAAATGTTTTAAGTGATATATCAATAATAGCAGATCATATTACTATTAAATCAAATAGTACAACAGTAGAATTTCATGGTAAAAGTGATCGTGGAACTGCTAGTGCAAAATTAGAGAAAAACAATGATGAAATAACAGAACTTGAAGTTAAAGAAGAAAGTGAATCTACTTATAGTATTGAATATATGACTAATATTGTAAAAGCTGCAGGAACAAGAGCAGAATCAATATTAATGGAATACTCAAGTAAAATGCCAATAAAATTTGAAATTAAACTAGGAGATTCAGAAGATGGAAGATTAATATTTTATCTTGCTCCAAGAATAGAAGATAAATAGTTTCATAATAATTTTAGACTAGAAGTAATAGAATCAAGTTTACTAGATAAACAAGGACCAATTGCTATACAGGTAATAGTTCCAGGCGATAATTGAGTTAAACCTTTATCTTGAACAATATAAAAAGGTAGAGAATTAAATTCAGCCTTTTCTTTTAATTCAAACAAATCAATTTTAGAATTAATTTTAACTACTATTTTTGGCTGACCTTGTAATTGCCATAAATCAAACATATCAATATCAGTTTTTTTAACAAGATCACAACAAGAAACAGATGCATGTGCAACCTGGACTGCGATTTTACCTTTACTCATATTAATATCAGTTCTTACCGCTATTACTTGTTTATATTCTTGATTCATAATAACATTATTAAAATATAACTAATGAATAAGTTTTAACTTGATATTGAATAAAAACATTGATTCAGAAGTAATAATTGCTGGTGGAAGTGTATCTGGTTTATTAGCAGCAAGAGAATTAGCAAAAAATAATATAAATGTAAGAATATTAGAAAATGATAATGAAATTGGTACGCCAGAGAAATGTGATGGATTAATTAGTATTAATGCTTTAAAGTCATTATCAATTAGTCCTACAAATAAATTAATTCAAAATGAAATAAGACATACGATTTTATATTCACCAAATAATTCAGAAATAAAAATTGATGCTAGAGATAAAGGAGTAATAGTTTTAGATAGAAGTGAATTTGACACAGAATTAGCTAGAACAGCAACAAGATATGGAGCTGAAATAAAACTTGGAGAAAAAGTTAACACAATACAACAAAGTGCAAATTATGTAAAAACAATCAGTGATAAAACAGAATACTTAAGTAAATTTGCAATAGATTCAAGAGGAGTAAATTCAGCAAGTAATATAGATAACATAAATATTTTACATGCGGCTAAATATGAAGTTCAAGGAAATTGGTTTAATAAAGATACAATTGAAGTTTATTTTAATCAAGATAACACACCAAATTTTTTCACATGGGTAATACCTATGAGTTCAGATACGGCAAAAATTGGAGTGGCTGGAGAAAAAATCAATGTATTCAATATTCTAGATAAATTTGTTAGTAATAAGGGTGGTCAGATAACAAAGAAAATAGCAGCGCCAATAGTAATATCTGGACCCATAAAAAAATTTATTAATAATTCAATTATAACTGTTGGAGATGCCGCAGGTCAAACTAAACCAACAACAGGCGGAGGAATATATAGTGGTGGAATGGGTGGAATTCTAGCTGGACAAGCAATAATAAAATTTTTAGAAAATGAAATAACAAATATTAATAATTATGAGAATAAATGGAGAGAAATATTTGGATCTGAATTTAAAAAAATGTTATTAGCTAGGAGAATTTTTCAGAACTTTACTAATGATGATATAAATCAATTATTTAATATATTAAAAAATATAGATATGACTAACACTATAAAAGAAAGTAATTTTGATTTTCATTCATTGATATTTACTAAAGTTTTAGGTTTAAAAAACATATTAAAAATGTTCAAAATAATAGCTAGCTCTGAATTAAAACATTTAATTAAAAATTAATAGTAAGAAACATATACTAGTTTTTTAGAATAATAATACAAATAAATTGTCTAAGATGTTAGAATTACCAGAATGTACTTCATGTAATAAACCTATAAGTCCAAAAGAGAGAACTGTAAGATTTAATTGTCCAGGATGTGGAGAAATTATTATAACAAGATGTCAGAAATGTAGAAAATTCTCTAGACCTTATAGATGTGTTAACTGTGGACAAGAAGGACCTTAAACAAGGATGTATTTAAAATGGGATCTTTAGCACTTAGAGTAAAGATATTACCAACTGACCCCAAAATGAAAGCAGAAGGAATATTAGAAGAAATAAATAAAATAGAGAATATTGAAATTAATATAATAAAACATCATAGTCAACCAATAGCTTTTGGATTAGAAGCATTAATAGCAGATTTGATAATATCAGATGAGGAAGGAAAAGTAAATGAGTTAGAAGAAATAATGGAAGCAAATAATAAGATAAGTCAAATGGATATAGTTGCTATGAGTAAAATATCAACCAAAAAGTAAAGAAGATTATATTAATCAGAATTAGAAACAATACTTATAAGATTATGTTCAATATTTCGTTTTTTTTTCAACAATAATTTGAAATTATTCCATTTAATATCATCAGAATCTATATAATGAATATTGTTATTATTATCACGTGCAATAATTACATCATTAAAAGTAATAGTGACTAAATTAACATTAACATTATTAAATAGCACATTAGATAATTTTTCATCAATTTTTTTAATACTTTGAATTAATTTTTGAAATTTAATTTTGTTATTTTCATTATTAAAAGTAATATCAATATTATTATAATCAATCATATTAAATCTAAATAAATAAAATGTTTATAAAATCTAGTATTATTATACGATAATATATAAAACATAATTACTGTGTTTAGCTATGAAATATCCTATAAAAAACATTATTTATGAGAAGTTAATTGAAAATAATATTATAACAGATATTGAATTATTAAAAGAATTAGATAAAATCGGATATAAAACAACCATAAATGAATTAAACAATGAATTAATGATTATGGAAATAAAAGGTTTGTTAACTACAAGATGGCAAACTAAAAATAAAAGACGAATAGAAGTTATTAAACAAGAAATTAAAGAAAATAAAGAAGAAAT
>CALBXV010000307.1 GCA_937890045.1 uncultured archaeon | reverse complement strand
AAGAACCACTTGAAAATGTACTCTCTTTTCCCCATGATGTACCATTATATCTATATAGTGTTTCATTTGTAGTATTATAAACAACTTGACCTTTAACTGGACCTGAAATGGCATTCATTTGAGTAGTAGATACTCGTGGAAATATAACTCCAGAACCAGTTATATCAACACTACCTGTTATAACGTGGGAATGGCTGCCTGAACTGCCTAAAGTTGTTGTGGTATCTACATTTAAAGAATTTAGAGTGGCACTACTGCCAGATACGATTACTTTTTTCCAAGAAGGCATTTTATCTAATGCCTCCTATTAGAAAATATACCATTTAAATCTCCTAACGGTTGGTTACGATTAATTCGCCCACTTCCCCAAACCTTCTCGGTGAGGCCAATCAGGCTATACACTTGGAGGCTTAACGCCTGCTTCTTTTTCCTGTTTATTCTTTTCCTTATCTAACCGATTAATTAAATCAGATACATAAGGAGCATCTCTACCTATTATTGTACTTCTATCAATAACAGATAGAATAAAAATCAAATCTTTCAACGAAAGCTTTATCATAAAACCCATTCCTTATATTAATCATTTATAACTGTTCCTTTATAAGACTCCACAAAAGTGTTAAATTTCTTTTTGTCATCTGCTTTTATAGCTTCCATTTGCAAATGCTGTTCTTGCAAAATCTTAACAGTTTCAACTGCCACTTGTAACTCCCGACCTTTAATATCTGCATTGGCTATCATTCGTAGCAAAAAGTCTAAATGCTCTAAATCTAACCTGGGTGCAGGATTACTTTTCCTTGATTGTTCTCTAAGACCCATTCTTAAAACCTCCTAATTTTATGTGTAAATCCAAAAACCTCCTTCATTTCCGTCATCGGTATCTATGTAAAGTTCACCAACACCATACTCTGGAGTACTTCCTACTGGAACACTAGTTCCAGATGTTGTCGTTACAACAAGTCCAGTACTTGTAAGTGCTTTAGTATCTCCTTCTGCAACACTTTTTGCAACTGCCCATCTTTGAGCACTTGTATCATGAAAAATTGCACTACCTGTTCCTGCAGTACTACCACTCTGAACAAGAATTCCTGCATCAACATTAGCTGCCGAACTTCCAGATGCAAGAAATGCATATTGATCAGAAATTACTAAATTAGTTGATTGCAGTGTAGTAGTTGTTCCAGTAACCTCCAAATTGCCAGTTACTACAAGTTTTCCACCACCAACTGTAATTGCATTTGATGAATGAGTAAGTGTCATATCACCCTCGTTCCAATTGACAACACCACCACTCGCTAAGAACAAGTCACTAAATGCTGTTCCACTAAGTCCAAGTGCTGCTCCATCATCTGCTGAAGGTTTAACATTTGATCCACCCGCATTAATTTCAACATCAGCGGCCGCAACAATCTTAAGATCAGTAGATTTCTGAATATAATCTGTACTTGGTGCTCCACCAAAACCAACTTTATTCGTACCTTCTATAACCAAATCACCACCATCAACTTGAATCTCATTACTTGCATTGGTAAGAGTCATATCACCGTTATCCCAATTAATTACTCCTGCATCTGCTAAGAATAAATCACTCCATTGATTTGAAGTACTACCAAGTGCAGCTGCATCAGAACTTATAGGTGATAAAGTTGCTGTCACTCCATCTGCAACTGTTAATGC
>CALBXV010000306.1 GCA_937890045.1 uncultured archaeon | reverse complement strand
AAAAGAGAGAAGCAAGAATAGGTGTGTTCCAAGATGCAGTTCGTAAAATATCTGGAAGACAAAAAGAAGAGTTTAAGAAAAAAATTCCCGCTATGTCAGTTGCTCGTTTAAAAGATATTTTAAAAGAACACAGAATTGAAAAGGTTGATAAATTAAATAAAGCACAATTAGTTAAAAAAGTACAAGCTCTTGAAGAAAGAAGAGTTAAGGGACTTAAGAGAAGAGACTTAAATAATATTATAAACTTCTACCAGTTTTCTACTAGCTCAATGCTGAAAAGTCTTAAAATGGAGTTATGGGCGTGGAGAAGCCATGGTGGTAACGATTTATATATTGAACTTATGCCAGATGATATTCACCCAATCACTGGGAAAAAGCAATCAAAGTATGTTATGAAAAGTTTCTTAGATGATATGCCTGGAGATATAGGTGCTAAAACTATCATATTGAAGTTTAGTAACATTGTGCAGGACACAGGTACTGACAGAGTAGGTAGAGATGGTAATAAAGTTAAGAATTACAGAGGTATAGCTACTCGTCAGACACCAAAAGCAAGTAAAGCCCTTGATGTTAGATTGGGAAAGCAAGACATGGCACTTATTGGACCTAAAGGACTAGATAAGGCTGCCTTTGTTATAGTTCATATAACTGAAGAAGATTTTGCTAATGCAGAAAACATCGAAGAATACTTAAATAAAGAGATTAATAATAAATACATGACAGATGAAGACAAAGCATCTTTTATTGCTCATTCTGAAGAGATGAAAGAGATAAGTCCTAATGTCGATGCTCAAATAGTTGCGTACCATGAATGGTTTAAAAGTTTGTTTGGTAACGAGTATCTTATGTGGCAGAGAAAGGCATTAAAAGATAAGCCACTAGACAAGGAAGGGACAACTGCCAATATAATGAACAGGACAAGGATTCCATTTTCAGAAGGACAGACATTAAGAGGTCTAGGTGGTGTATCAACAATGGTAATTGATCCTAATGACGCTATTATTGAAATACCTAAGAGTGACGGTACTGGCGTTAACACATATGATCTTGGAAAGAAATGGGATGGGTTTATGGGGTGGTCGTCAGCTATGCGTTACAGGGTGCAAGATAGATGGGGTAGGAAGCCTCTAAGGGGCGAACATAATCTGACTGAAGTGAAGCCAGCTGTTTGGCATAAGACTGAAAAAGGTCTTCTAGCCATGAAGATGAATTGGTTCCTCCCACGCCCTGGAATGAGGATTACAACTAAGGATGGCATAGAGATATTGCGGGTAGAGGAAGACAGTAAAAAGAACATAAGAATTGTATCTGTTGATGGGGAGATTGATACATTTGCTACACTAGAAGAAGCAAAGCTAATGTGGGGAGAATTTGATGGGGCGACTAACTCTATTATTAATCTTTCTGAGGAGAGCATAAAGTTTATTCATGGGGGAGACCAGAAGGGTAAAGATGCAGTTGCGTTTCCATTTGGGGCAGTTGATCTTATGTTATCTCCAGACCTGCAGGCAGACCCAGATTTCCGTAAAGGATACAGTGCTATCACAAAGGAGATGCTTAGTAGGGCTAATTCAGCAATAAAATTTTTAATAAACTCAAGGTACAAGCCCATAAACTTTATGAAAATATTGGAAGAAGTAGGTGTCTTGAAAGACCATGTAAGCGTTGTTGAAGAAGAGCTTCTCAGCGATCTGGAAAAACCAGCAGCTATTTTTCATAAGATATTTATGGACAGGTTAGAGCCTACGATATTCAATTACATGGTAAAGGCATCTGCATATAAAGGAAGAATACAGGGTAAAGGTACTTATTTGGCATTAGCACCAGACTTTGAGGGAGACATACCAAATGATGGGATAAAGTTTGGTGAAGCAAATAATCCAATTATGAACTTTATCAGACAAAGTGTATTTAGCAAAGAAGAGCTCGCAGAGTTTAAAGAACTATTCGCAGATCGTGATACCAGGGTAGATGCTATTGCTATGATTAATAAAGCCCTAAAAGAGCGTCCGACATATGTTATGCGAATTAGATATCCAATTCCTGACATTGCAGCCTTTGGTATTAAACAGATAAAGGAAATTATTGATGGGGCTGGCAATGTAGCAATGCTTTCTGAAGAAGATGTAATAAAGGTTATTCAGGGCGACTATGATGGTGATGCATTAGCGATTATTCCTGTAACACAGGCAGAAGCTAAGGCTTACTTGGCTATGCAGGAAAGCAAGGCGTATCAGAAGAGAAAGCGTCCTGTTGTTTTGCCATGGTTCGAACATTCTGAAGAAGTAGGTCTTCTATCCGATAAAAATTCTTTATATGAACTTAGTGGAAGGATGGCTGTGGGAGATTATTCCGCTGGTATTATCAACAATTTAAAAGCTATTCGTGAGCTCTTAGTGTGGAAGGGAGCTAAAATGGTAATCACAGACTCAAATGGTGATGATATAACTTACTCTGTCATAAATCCAGATGAGACAGTTGACATGACATACGCACCACTTAATATTACAAAAAAAAGCATATATGATGAGATTATCGAGGCTGGTGCATTGGTCATTGATATAAATGGAGATGAAGTTTCGTGGGAAGAGGTAAAGGCAGGCAAGAAAGAGGATGAATCATTTTATTTAAGAACAAACTCAGCACACGAGCTCGCAGTATTGCTCCAAGCTTCGGTAGACAATCCTAAAGAGCAGCTTCTTAGTCATTGGGGATATCATGGATATCCATTCCTGTGGAGTAGAGTAATAAAGCGTAGTGATGGTAAACCTTTTATACCTCAGCCACCTGGGGTCCGAAGAGCAGAGTCTGTAGCTCAGGATATTGATGCAGCTGATTTTTGGCACTGGCTTGGTAAAGTATTTAAATATTCACCAGTTAGAATGGGAAGGGATTCATTTCAAAGAGCTATGAGTGCTGAAAGCCTTGTGGCAAACTCACGTCTTGTAAGGGATATAATAGAATCAGAAAATTATAGCAATGAGATAAAATATCAAATGTCTGCTCAAGTCCAACAGTGGAAATGGCGAGACAAGAAAAAGAATCTTAAAAGTTTAACAATAAAAAACAGGGTGGCTCCCATAGAAGAAGTACTTAGAATGTATGCAGACTTGTTTGATGAGGCTATTGGAGAAGATGACCATGTTCCCAATAATGTAGTAACAAGAATCTCTCAGTATTCTATGAATGATGCTCATAAATGGGGTGTCAGGCTTCTATCTAAAAATCTTGATTTAGTACTTAAAAAAGCTGGCATTAAAAGGGCAGATATTACCAAGGAAAGTTTCAGTAAAGCTAAGAAATGGGCTAATAGAGTTGGGAGTGTGTGGTATTCAATATTTGAAAATGGTGAGTATAAGGACAAATCAGGAAATGTACATACCAAGGGAACTGCATTTACGTTTCAGACAGCGCTTCACGAAGCTACAGCGGCGTTTACAGTTGACTACATTCCCGAGTTTATGAGTATGTCTAAGATAGAAAGAATGATTGCATCATATCACTTCTTAACTGGTATTACACAGACAGTAATGAAGAAGAGACAGCGTGGATCAAGAATACAAACTATTAGTAAAGTAGAACAGCTAATGCCACTTGAGATAATGGACAAAGACATAATCCTTGAATATTTTAATAGTTGGGCTGAAGCTTTGAATAATCTTAATGAAGTTATGGAAATTGTAGGTAAAGAAGAGCTTGAACCACTCCAGACAGTTTATAGGCGTATGACGAACAAAATTGAGGATATAACATGCTAGATTGCCCAACATTTACAAGCATTAGAAAAGCAAGTAAAGAAGAGATTAACTATTATATCTCTAAAGTACAGGCAAAAATAACTTCTTTGATTGGTACTCCAGCAATAGCAGAGAAAAAAACAAAGAGAGAAAAAAAGAATGAAGAGAGAAGGTACCGACACCACAAAGCACTTTATGATTATCTTACAAATACATTAATTGGGATTGGGAGAACTAATGGATTTATGCCTGAGGAAGTAGATACCTTTGTTGATATGATTACTATTGAGGCAAAAGACCAGCTAACAGAGTTCCGTGATTTATCAGATGTGCAAGCAAATACAATTTTCCAGTTACTAACAAAAACAAAGAAATGGTTGACAAAAACAGATGCCTCTACTCCTCTCACTGCGTGGGAAAGATCATTTGTTGACCCTCTAAGAGTTATATTTTCAAGGGACAAGCTGGGATATCTCACTAAGTTTGCTTTAAAAGTAAGAAGTTTTTCTGATGATGCTAAGGCACAAGACATTAAATGGATTCGTCAGCTTTCAACACGAGATGACTCTATTTTTAAAAAACTACAGGAACCAGTAAATGCTTTTTTTGACATAAAAAACATCGGGGATATAATCTTTGGTGGTCTTAAAGAGATGTTCTTAACTGACAATAGTGAGGTTGTAGTTACTGGGGCTGATGAAGAATATTACTGGATAAGGCGTGTTATTGGAGATGATTTACTCAGTAATAAAGAAGAACGAATTTTTCACTCTGAGCTTAATGCTGACGAAAGTGATATTAAGGGTGAGATAAATAGAGCTGCAACAAGATTTTACCGAAATATGTTAGATGGTCGTATAAGGAGAGTAAGGTTTGAAAGAATCCCACATGACCAAGAAGAAGGTGACTTCAATCAAGCGTGGAGAAAGTCGGGGGTTGGCAAATTCATTGGCAGGGTTATGTCCACTGCAAAAAAAGAAGCAGACCAAAGAAAAGAGCTTGGCAAGAGGGCTGACAAACATCCTGAAATGCACACAATTACAATTGGTGGTGTCGAGTTGACATATGTAATGGTAAAGGAACATGAGGGTGCTAAAGTAGGTGAGCCAGAGGTATATATTGCTCATGTTATAAAAGCAAAAGGAATGGCTGGTACTGAGGAAAAGACAATATACTTTTATCACAATGGAGACTCTCAGCTGTTTAAGCCTACAAAAAGAGGTGGGTTTGGACTGACAAAAGGGCAAGTGTATAAAGAGATGTTTATGGAAGCTAATGAACACAAAGTCTTCCAGAAGACTAAAGTAATTGGTGTTGCTAAAGATGGTAAACCAATATTAAGTGAAGGTAAATACTACAGGAAATATTATAATTTTGAAGAAAAGGCTGAGTACTCTGAAATTCCAGATAGTGTGTTAGAGGGAATAGATTTAGCAATATATCGCACAAGAGATTTATATAAAGATTTTTGGCATTATACACAAGACAGAATAAAGATAGCTAATAATAGTATAAAGAAGGCTATAGATAGATTTGATATGTCCGAAGAAGATGCTAGTATTCTTATCAGTAAAGCTCTTTCCATTGGGAACATTAATCAAACAATTAGTCAACAGGGCGGCGAAGATAATTATATACTTGGAAATCTGACAAACCTTAAAGCTGTTGGCATGAATTATGATCCTACTACTTTTTATCTTGGGCAGTATGAAAAAACTCTAGATAAGAATATTTTAAGGCTTGAGAAAGCTATTGCTGCCGAGCGAGAGCATCTTGAAGAATATGGCATAGATATTGAGTCTGCACAGGAAAATGAGCTGGATGATAATATCGTTGGTATGTTGAATTACATGAGAGAGCTTCAATCTGACTTAAAAATCCTAATTGGAACAAGGGACACTATTTTAGATAGAGCTTCCGAAGGCGATGAAGATGCAACTCAAAGGGCTCTTATGACTAACCCAGCCCATATGAGACATACTACGGCAATGATGGATCACATGACACGCCGACTTGATATGGAGTCTCAAAGACGATACTTTGAAAATGTGACAGCTGCACTAGCAATGAACGAAATTAAAGCTGACCTTATAAATGTCCTCGCTGAGTCACAGAGCAATCCATCACTGCAAGATTATATAGTTAACCAAGTAAAGAAAACATTTGGTGACCCATCATATGAAGCAGAGTTTCTTGGAATGAAACAAGGTAACAAAGAGCTTGCTGGTATTATGAATAAAATACAAAGTATTTATAACCCTCTAATGGGTGATAGAGGCCCATATAAGAAATGGACTTCAGAAGATGTTCAGTATTGGGCAATTATGCAGAATATGGTATGGACTTCACGGTTTCTTGGGAAATACGCAGCCCTACAGAACAACTGGCAGATACTTAATCCAATTATTTTGCATGGTTTTAAGATTTTGCGGGAAGCAAATAAGGTTGCGGATGAGGCTGAATGGATAGAAAGGGTTGAAGATACTGGCGTTTTAGTATTGCTTAATGCTTTTAATGAAATCATTTTAGGTGGTAGGGACAGAGCGGTATCACTTAGAGATCATCCATATATAAAGACTGTGCAAGCTGTAAGGGCTTTGAAATTAAATAAAAAGGACTTTATAAATGAAACTGTGCGTAGAAAAAGCCCTGAGTTTAAATCAATCAATCGTTCCATAAGAAAGGCAGCAAAGCTTGAAGAATCAACTGAAGACCTAAGAAGGTTAAAAGAACTGTCTGGAGAATATTATGATTTAGTAAAAGGAAAAGGTTTAAAGGGTAAAAGCGAAAAGCAGAAGCTTTATATAACAGAAGCAAGGTTAAGGAAGCTTAATAAAAAGATGGCAAAAAAGGAGCTACGAAGAGCTGCTCTCTTTACTTTGTCATGGTTCCCTAAAGAAGGCGGTAAAGGTCTTATGACATTTAGTGGTGTTGAGAAAGAGTTAAGAAAAAAAACAGCCATTATGTCAATGCTGGTATCAAGAAAACTGAAATTAGTACCTGGGAAATTAACAGATGATGAATATTATTCTCATCCATCAATACAGCAAAGTGCAAGATTTGCGGTATATACTACACAGTTTGGAATGAGCCAAGTATTCATGGCTAATGCCTTTGGTGGTCTTGGTAAAATGGGCTTACAGTTTAAGGGTTATGCATATAACCAAACGATGCTTGATACTAAGATAATAAATAATTTTTTAGATTCCCAAGATGGTCAGACAGCAATGGAGAACATGGAATTGTTTGCTTCAAGAGTTGCTGATGCTGTCTATGCAAAAGCCAAAGGACAGATCAGAGGCAAAGAAGAACAACAGCAAGACATACATTTAATAAGGCTTGGAAGATGGATTTTAGGAAGGGTTGTTGCTAGTGTTATCGGTACTTTCTTTACATTTAATCCGTTTATGTGGGGTATAATATCTTCTGCAAGAAGAATTGCATATGGTGGTGGGTATGGAATGTTAACTTCTTCTTATTTTAGGGGTGGCGAAAGCCCAGCAATTGGAATGCTAATGAGGCTTGCTATGATGCCATTACTTCTTGGTGGTGATGATGAAGATGAAGACAGGGTATTAAGAGATGTATATAGATTTGTTCTGCCTCCTATTATTACCGTAATGATAGAAGCTGCATCAAAACTAATGGATGGTAAACTACCGTCTAAGGAGCTTGTTGGTAATCCCCTCTAACAGAAGAATTATTGTCTTTAGTGTTTTAATGATATCTTTTGTTCTTTCGTCTACTGCATGCCCCATTCTCTTTTCTCCAGTATTGTAATTAAACACATTTTCCATATACTTATTCTAATTTGCAGTGACATCGTAGCCACATTCCTTTTCTCCAATGTAAATTCTATTGAGAATGGAAATAAGTAAATACCAAGTTGATAAATAATACTCCCTTCATATTCACATACTATTTTTGATATCCCTGCAATTTTATTTCCAATTACTAGTGATCCTTTTTTTGCTTTTCGCATTTTTTGATTTCCTCTCTTTTATAATTAGCAATTAGCAGTGCATCACAAGTTTTAAGTGTTGTTTTGTCGTTAATTTCTTTTGCTATTTCTTTAAGTTTCTTCTTACGCTCTTGTTTATTTTTAGGTAATGGAGCATACATCTTCATCCACTTCTGTGGTGATATCTTTTCACATTCAAATCTAAATGCACCTATAATCCCAAGCCACATTCCATAGTTAGTCCCAAATTTAAATGCACTGCTTCGAGCATCGGTGGGAAAGCTCCATACGTGCTCTATAACAATAGACAGTTTTTTATCATCAATTATACATGAGTTTTCAACAGACCTTATTATATTTGCCATGTCTTTAGTGGAGTCAGGACAGTTGTACAACACAGAAGAAAGGATGCGACTATTATCATAATGCACAACTGCCACTCCTCCACTTTTACCAGGATCAATTGCTACTATCGTTTTCGTATTCTTCATCTATATACGTATCCCACGCATCATAGTCTTCCCATTCATTAAAACATTTGTAGCATAAATTATCATTAGTTTCTTCATTTGGCACAAGCATTCCACACATTGTGCACTCAAAGAGTTCCGTGATTTTCATTTTACACCCTTATACCATTTTGAATTTAATCAGGTTTATTGAAAAATCTACATTTATTTCCGTCAAAACCTACGGGATAGTTACCTATTTGACCATATCTACTTTTTGCAGCTACTATCATACATTCATCTTCTTCAAATTCAAATCTATCTACTGCCCATCCATAGAATACAAATAGTGCAGTTTCTGCGGTTTGTTCTATTACTCCACTTTCAGCATAGTCACTCATCTTAGGAATAGGATTATCTCTCTTTTCTATTTCTCTATTAAGTTGGCTAATTAAAAGAGCTGAGCAATTTGCACTTTTGCATGCCCATTTATAGTCATACATTATTTTCTCTATTTCAAATCTTCTCGCATCCTTTCCATCTACATTAATTAGTTGAATATAATCATCTATAACTACGTCTGGTCTATGTTTCATAACTTCTCTTATAGATTCATCTAAACCCCTAATATCATCATACATCATAAGATTCTTGTATTTTTTCTTTACTCGCTCTTTCATAGAATCGATTTCTGCGAGTTCTTTGATAGTTAGAAGGTGTTTTCTTACTTTATCGTATACTAAGACCTCACTTTCTATAACTAATAGCTTTTTGAGCATTTCTACGTTGCTCATTTCTCTATTAAATAACATTACTCTATAGTTTTGTTCCATTAAGCTTCTAATAACATTAAGCATTAATGTGGTCTTACCATGCCCAGGCCTTCCACCAAGAACTGTAACTTCTTTTCTTGTCATTCCCCCCGCAGGTGCGTCTAACGCAGGTATTCCAAAAGAAATTATATTTGTCCCTTCTTTCAGTGCTTCAGCTGTCTCTTCTATTATAATATCAATCTCACGTCGTCTAGACGGCTGTATTTCTCTTAACTCTTCTATTAATCTACTATGTTTCTCAAGGATTTTAGATGTCTTATTATAATCAGTATAACTCATCCTAAGAACATCATTAGCACTCTCAACACACGACCTTTGGACGTGCTTTTCCCATATTATTCTTGCATAGTGCTCTAAGTTAGCTTCAGATATAGTATCAGAGTCTATTCCTGTTAAATAATATCCATATTCTCCCTTTCTTCCATATTTTTCATTACATCTGTTTACAACTGTAACTACTTCAATTGGCTCTCTGATCTTATACATATTAGACATGACATTCCATACTTTGTGCGGCTTATCGTAATAGAAAGCATTGTCATCTCTTATCCAAGATGCGGCCCTGTCAAAGGATTCAAGGCCCCCAGATAAGATGCAACCTATTAAAGCTTCTTCGGCTTCTTCGCTAGACGGAAGAACCTCCATTATTTTGTCTGTCATCACTGTCCCCCATATCAAATATCTCAGTTTGAGATATTGGTTCATAGTTCATTATTACTAACTCGTTTATTGTTTTCTTACTATTACCTCCCGAATATATTGTACTTATTGTTTGTATATTAAAGTCTTTGTATAATTCTCTTATTTCTTCTTTATCATCATAACTCACCATAAACTTGCCACCACTGCTATTTATTTCATTGCATTTCTCAGAAAGTGCATTATGCATCTCTTTAGTAAAGTCGTGGTAATAGTAATCTCCTCTCTCACCTGCTACTACATATGGAGGGTCAAAGTACCACATATCATTTTCTTTTGGCTTATATTTTTTTATGAATACTCTGAAATCAAGGTTATCAATTAGAGCACCATCTAAATGTTTTCTTGATTGAATTAATTCTTCTTTGAGTAAGTGCTTCCAATCTTTTCTTACTGTGTTTGGAGCCATATTTAGATAAGGATTCTTGTTAAATGAGTTACGAATCACATAGTAATATAAGCACGCTCTTGTCACATCTGGAATAGTAAATTCTTTAGAACTCAATACTTTTTTTTGCGCTTCTTCAAATATTGTTCTAGATTTAGGCATCCAAAATATAAACTCACACATTTCATCGAAATGATAGAGGACTGTTGTATAAAGATTTACTATATCTTTATCAATATCGTTAACAACACTCAGCTTTGCTTTTTTCTTCCTGAAAAACATACTTAATCCACCAGCAAATACTTCTAAATATCTTTCATGGCTAGCAAGCATAGGAACTAGTCTCCTGCTTAATTCAAACTTGCCCCCATAGTATGGAATAACTACAGGACAGTCTCGCCATATTAGAGTTTCAATCATCACGTAATGCCTCTTCATCCAACTCGGATTGTTCATTTAATCTCCGAGCTAGTTCTTCAAGCTCTTCTTCTCTGCTTGTTGCAATTGCATCATTTCTTTCTCTCATTTCTTCTACTTTCTTTGTTGCATAATTACTTATTCTCATATAATTATATATCCTCATTTTAAAATATAGGGCGAACTCTGCGTTAGCAAGCATTTTGGTTCATTAAGCTGTTTCAACCTCGTCAGGATAATTGATGTAAACCTTTTAAGGGCTTTCACAATTAATTTTATACGCTTCAGCACCCTATATTATTACGCTTGTGCTACTTTAGCCATTCTCATTACTTTAGGATAAATCTTATCTTCAAGTTTATGAGTCGCTTCTGTTTTCCTATTTAATAGATGGGTAGATGCCCATGTAGCAACATTTAGCAAATCCCAATAGTTCTTAGGTTGTTTAGCTATTATGTAGTTAGTTATACTCTCACCATGATTATTAGGAAACATCTCAATAACATCTTTAATATGAGCCCCATCTATTTTTGTATTTGTTAATACTGGCATGTCAGACGCAAATACCTTTGGGATATTATCAACTACTTGTTCTATAATATTCTCAAGGTTACTTAAGTCTGTCTCATTCCATATAATGTGCTTAAACTTCTTATGGTCTGAGATACGACCTA
>CALBXV010000305.1 GCA_937890045.1 uncultured archaeon | reverse complement strand
ATAATAGGAACTAGATTTGATGGAACTTTGTTTGTTGAATTAATGAAAGTTAAAGAGGAGAAATAAGATGGCAAGACTTATAGACACGAAGAGAGATCTTGGTAAGGTAATAGGAGGTCTAGCAAAGGGAGCAGTTGGGTTCTCTGGTATTGGGGCTCCTCAATCATTCTCAACAGCAGCTGAGGGTCCTCATGGAAAGAGAAAGTTCAGGATGGGTGAGAGACTGGCCAGGGGTGTGCATGCAATGCAGGCAGATAGTGTTGGTGACTTCCTTACAGAAGAAGCTACGATTGAGAAGTCCAAGACTGCAACAAGATATAATGCTGCTTTAGCAAGAAAATATGAACTGGAAAACGAAGCAGCTAACAAGCCCTTTCACTGGGGTGAAAAGCTTAATAATGTTGACCCAACTGGTGCTTTAACGGAAAAGATAGACGGATACTTAAAAAATAGTGGGGTTGATTATAACGGTGATGGTACTATTACCGAGAAGGAGTTTCAAGAAGGAATACAAAAAAATTTAATTGGGATGGATGAAATATCTGGCATGGTTTATGAAACAACATCAGCCACGGCAGAAAGGGTAGAGAAAATGGGGGGAGAGGTAAATGCCGCATTGGAAAAGTTAGGAGAAAAACCTTCTGCACAGCAACAAACACAGGCTGGTAGTGCAGTTGGTACATCGGTATTTACAAGAGAAGACTTCAACGATCCATCCATTGCAGCTTTATATCCAAAGATAGCAAAGTTGATAGCCGCAGAAAACCAACTAACGGAAACCCTGGAGGGTCAGAAAGAGGCTTATAGAAGAGCGAGTAACTTTGCTATGAGAGGAAAACCTTTAACCATGGATCAATTAAAGTCAAAAGCTACTGATGCTTTTGCAAAGCAACTTCAAGTTCAGAACGGGGCTTCTACCCCAGATGCACTTATAAATGCCATTTTAACAGTGGGTGGTAAGACTTTAGAATCAGCATTTATATCACAAACAGGAAACAGCTTGGCATCAACACCGCTTGATGCACTTCAAAAGATGACTGATGATACAAAGATGGGAATAGCTGGAAAAATATTTAAAACCGATATAATAGCCCGAACATACTATGAGGATTTATTTGATGGAATTATGGAGAAAAAACAGGCTGATGCACAAGCACAAGCTCAATGGGAAAAGAATAAAAATACAGTGCAATACGAGGGAGGCACCATGCCATTAAGCCATATGCAAGGTGGCCAATCAATAGCAGATGAGCTGAGTACTGGGTTGAGTGAAAGAGATGAAGAGACTCTTAGGCAGATGCAGATGGATCAAGTTAACGAATAATGGGGATATAAATGAATACACTTAGAGATTTGTTTGAGATGGCAAGAGATACTAATTCAGTAGGAATGTTATCGCCAGAAAATAAGGAAAAATACAATATGGCCATTGAAGAGGGCTTGCTTAGGGAGAGTGCACAGCCTAGAAGCATCACACTGGACGAGGCAAGTGATGAACCCGAAGAGCCTGTTGTACCAATTCCTGATGATGCTCAAACTGTAAGCCGTGACCAGGAAACAGGCAGAATGACAATGGGACCCCAACATCCCGATTTTGCAAAGTCTATTGATACTGATAGACGGGCTGGTTATGGTACATATCGTGCTACATCAGGAGATAAAGAAGGATCCTTATTTTCCCTAAAGCCATCTTCTTTGCGTTCAGACTATACAAAGAAATCTAAGTATGGCTGGATTGGCGAGAGAACAATGACTGATGGTAGCGACCGAAAGGTTACAGATTTAGCTGCCAGGGGTAAGCTTATGCATAACGGAGAGCTTGTTTCATACCCATTACTTGTTCCCACCTTAACACAAACAGAACTTGGTGAACTTCTCAAGGGTGGAGATATACCTTTATCAGTACAAGGTAAAGCGATTGACCATGCCAAGGGAAGGCTTGAGCAGGGGCTTAGTCCGTTTTACGCAAAAAGACTTACACAATATATGCCTCTTGGTCTTACAGGAGCAGCACTTGAAGCTGGTGATAGCGATGGTGTTATTAATGCATTTGTTCATGGATTTAATGAAGGTCTATTTGTAGAGCTTCCTGAAATGTTTTTTAAGGCTTTAGAATTTATGACTCCTACTTCTGCCAAGAAAGCAGGTTTTGATCCAGGTAAATTCCTGGCTGATTGGATTGAGCATAAAGGTGTTGAGTGGTTTGGTGAGCGTCAATACGAGGGGCTTGCACGTATAATATATGAAGGAACGAAGATGTTTGCTCCCAGTGTATTACCCCCTATGGGGTATTTTGCGGGGGGAAGACTTCTTCTTAAATTAGCTTCGATGCAGAAGTTTGTTGGTGCCGCAGAAAAGGCTGGCGTGGTTGATAAAGCGTTGAGGTTTGCGAAGTTCAGACATCCTGGGTTTAAAGGTTTTAAAGACCCAAGAATTATAAAGGGCGGGCAAGCAGCATTAAAGGCACAAAAATCAATAAAGGCAGTAAGAGATGCACTGATTTTACATGCATCATTAGTAACTGCTGTTGGGCTGTACGGTGCCTCAACATACCAAAGAACGGAAGATGAAATATATAAGAGAATGGCAAGGTTAAAATCAGAAGGTAAACATGCAGAGGCAGCGGCATTAGAGGGCACATTATGGTATGCACCAGCAGCAACTGGTTCTATTGAAGCGGCTGGAGAGTTCTTTGGAACTAGATATCTTGCTAAGTTATTCAGGTTAGACCCAGAAAAAGTGGGAGCTCTAGGGCCGAGAGCGTTTGTGAAAAAATGGGCCAAAGATCTATTTAAAACAATGGGGGTAGAAGTAGGTACGGAAGTAGGTCAGGCAGGAGGCCAGGTTGGAGTAGAAAAGTATAGCAATATAAGACCTGGGGCAAATGTATTATATGAAATGATAGATGTGGTTGGCCCTACTATATGGATGACGTTAATGACAGGAGGGTTAGCTTCTCCCACTCATATGCGAGCCTTTGCAAACGAGTCCGCAGAATGGCAAGCACGTAATGATGAGGCATATAAACAAACAAAGGCTGCTAAGGAAAACATAAGCGGAGAGGCTGGGTTATGGGAAAGAGGCTGGTATACGGCTATGGACGAGGGTGAAGAGCAGGGTAGGTATGGTTATGTTGGTGAAACTACTAAATTCATGGCTGGTGAAAAGGTTTCTAAATCTCAAGCAGGTTCAAGGGAAGGGTATAGAAACAATGTAAGTGGGGAGTTTATTGATATTAATGATTCACCAGCGACTCATATCAAGAGAAGGAAGAAGGAAATTACAGCGTTAAGGGCTAAAGCAAAGAAAGCAAAATTAGATACAACTAAAGAAAAGCATAATAACGAAATTGATAGACTACAGAAAGAAATAAATGGATTAGAGGCTCATACAAAATTAGAAGTAGAAGATAATAAGGTATACAGGTGGTTATCTGACGAAGAAATAAACTTCGGGCAAGAAGGAGTTGAGGGGTTTATTATAAAAAAGGCAGCTGTACTTGGCTTACAGAAGAGAATTAAAAGTAGTAAAAAAAGAAGGGATAGTATTAAAAAGAGTACGCTTAAAAACAAAGCCTCATTAGGGAAAAAACTTGACAAAGTAATAGAACGACTGGAAACTGAGTTGGGAGAGGCTAAACAACAAAGAGATGCATTTAGTAAACTGCTAAAGGAAAATAATATAAAGGAACCAACCAAGTTAAGCCAGGTGATGAATATAATTTCAGGTAAAAAACCAGGGCGCATGAGGGTGTTGGTTTATGAAGCTGACAACAAACAACTGGCTGAAGAGTATAAAGAAACTTATAAAGCATCTGCTATTAATCACTATAGTAGCCGTGCTAAATCATACGCAAGAATATATACCAGAAAAGATATAGATAATATATTTAACAAAGCCCGTAAAGGGGTGGTTAAGAATGATAAGGATATAATAAGTAACTTAAAGGATATGTTGTCGTTGAAAGAGGCCCGTGAAATACAGATGTCCCTGTTTTATCAGGAAAGAGATTTAAATTATTTTATTAATGATAGTGTATTCGCAGTTGACCGACAGGTAAGGATTAGGCTTGCTAAAGTAGAGCAGAGGCAACAGCTTATAACTGCTACAATAAGCGGATTGGTACAAAAAGAAAGAGAAGAAGCAGAGGCAGTAGAAGATGCACAAGATACAGAGCCCGAAATAAAGCCCGAAACAAAGACAAAAGATGAAGCAGGGACAGGAACAACACAGAAAACAGCAGGGACAGAGCCCAAAAAGTCAGCGGTAGACGATGAAGAACCAGCAGGATGGTGGTCAAAGCCAGGGACCCATGACCATAATACTCAGGTTCTCAGGGCTGTACCTTTTAAGGTTTTAAAGAATGCTATTATATCTCTTGGCCTTGAAGATAAACTTATAGCCACTAATTCTCGAAACTATTTGATTCATAATATATTGGGTGTACCTGACCCTGGAAGTATATATCTAACTAAAGGAAAAACTGCTTGGGAAAAAATTGATAGGATGGTAGGAGAAGAGGCTGCTGCTAAGATTAAAAAGCGTACTTTTAATGATAAGAATGTTAAAAGCTTGATAGATTTTATAAAAGCAGATTACCGTATGCATAGGGATAACTCAAAGTTAAGAGATGTATTGGGCAGTGAAAAAACAGGAGAACGATGGTATTATGATAAAAACCAAGGGGGCATGGGTGGTATTACCGTAGATCAACTTATAGAAGATACCGAACAGATTGATGGAGGTAAAAAACCGACATTCATGTATATGAAGGCACTAGAAGAAACTATGATGGCTACAGTATCAGATGGTAAGGGCAGTAATCTGTGGGACGTGTTATATGCACTAGAAGCTTCGGGGGAAATACAAGATGGCATGGCATGGTTAGAATATTTCAGGCATAGAGGAAAGGTGTTGAGGGCTAATAATATAAAGGGTGGACACACGGGCAAGTTAAAGGGGGATGCGTGGAATACAATTAATAACAAAAAGAACAAAAGAAAAGAGTTTGAGGATGAAGCTACTATCGGTAATACAACCATGACAGAACTCCAGAATGTATTCAGGAAACATACGAAACAGACCCCTGTATTTACTCTAGAACCAATGAGAACAATAGCGGCAAGTGACACGGGTATAATGTCTAAAGAAGAAGAAAAGCGAATAACTGCGCTTTCAAACAGGATTGGGTCGGCCAAGTCTATAACGGAATGGTATGTTAGTCAACCAAGAAGCGTAAAGAGTAAATACCTAAAGGACCTTGCAGTATTTCACCAATATATAAATATGCATATAAACTCAGCTCAGGGGAAAAAAGATGCATACCAATTACCACTAACAAATGATGGTCATACCGTTGACTGGGGGGCGATAAGTCCTACCGATATCAATTTTAGAAGACTTATGAAAGAGTATATAACTTCCCTCCGAATGAATAAGGGAAGGCAAGGTCAAGCCAAAGCGAAGGGGTATGCAATGGGTACTGTAATGGGTATGCTGACTCCTCTTAGAAGTTATTTTAAAGGTGATAAATATGCACGTAAAGACCAGGAACTTACTTTTAATATGAGTACTGTTTTAGATGCGAGTGTCTTGCCTGCGGTAATCCGCAACGTTGTGCCTTATACCAAACACGCAGCAAGTGAAGTCTGGTATACAAGAGCTATGGCTAATCTTGATGAGGAAATTTCAACGGCAAAGGAGTGGGAACAAACCCAAATTAAAGCAAGCAAGGAAACACATGGAGCGAAAGGAGACTTATGGCGTGATGATGAAGCGGTAATAAGGGCAAGGCGTGACCTTAGTAATATATTATTAAAAAAGGCGGTAATCGAAGTAGCTATTGATACTATGGGAAGGGCAGTAGAAATAGTGTCATTGGAGATGAGTGATATAGATTTCACAAACGGCACTATATTATATAGGCATACTAAAAGTTCACTAAACAGAACAGTTAATAGTATGGGGATTGCGACAGGTAAAGCGATTGGCCATCCCAAGGGATCATTGAAAGAGTATCGTGATTATGTAGAGAGTTATATACAAGACTACAGCCCAAACCACGGGACGTTAGGACATTCCAATACGAACCTTGAAAACTCAACCTTTTTATACATAAAAGATGATAATACTTTAAAATACAAAGAGTCTAAAAAGAAAACAGATATGTATAACTATGGATATGAGGTGGATAATAATAATCTACTGGAATCCTTTAATTATGATGATATTCTAAAAACATCAAAGAAATTCTTTCTAGCCGTAAAAGAAAAACATAAAGAAGAGACACCTGGATTTAACGCTGACGACCATAGTATAACCCCTCACGGATTTCGTCATTTAGGGGCACATATACTACTTAGACATAAGATACCTGAAGACACGGTACGAGGCTGGCTTGGGCATCAGGGTGATAATATTGTTAAAAACTATATGAGAAGTGTAGCTATGGAAGCGCTGAAGACGAAGGACGAGGTGTGGCTTGGTGTTTATGCTAATAAAATAGCAGATTTTAAAGCTAAAGACAGTGAAGATCAAATTATAGCTTTCACATCTGATGAATCCCAACGCATAAAAAGAAGTTCATATGCTTTTACTGAACTCAAACGACCTGGAGCTAAAGTTGCGGACCAGAAAGTATTTGGTTATCTTTTTCTTAAAGGGGCCAAGATTACTGAAGGAAAGATTAAGGGACTAGATAATATAGCATTTATTAATACCAAGACTCCAGGTGGTAAGACAGAAGTTAAGGTGTTTATACCACATGAAGATGGTGATTTTATTGTTAGTATTAAGCATGCAGATGAAATGTTAAAGGATGATACAACTGGCAGGGGGGTGGATCTACAACTGGCTGCAAACGAATTTAGAGCCCAAAAAGAAACCCCTCTTAATGAGGAGGCAGAAACTCAAAATGTGTCATACTCTACTGGGGATAAACAAACTATTATTGCTGATAAAATAAAACATGCGGCTAATAATGATGATCTTAAAGGGGTTGTTGATGGTTTAGATCATATTGAAAAAACTGGGAACACACCAGCACAATTACCAATGAGTGAAGCGTTAGAAATAGTTACTGATATGATAATGCGACACCCCGAAAATACAAGAGGAACCCATAAGGGGGTACTAGAGTGGATGGACGTGGTGAAGAGAATTGTAGAGATGCATCCAGCCCTTAAAGCAGAAGCTAATAAAGCTCTTGGAATAAAAACACAAAAAAAGACGGGAAAGAAAAAGGCAACGGGAAAGAAAAAGGTAACAAGAAGGAGACAAAATGTAGCAGAGTTAGTTGAGATAAAAGGGAAGGGTGTATTTACCTCAAAGGAACAGGCTCAAAGGGTTATAGATGGAGTCAGTAGTTTACCAGGCCATGTTGGTATGGATAAAAACATTACTATTATAAATAGAGTGGATGAATATGGACCAGAACTTAATCCACTTAAAAACGAAGCTGATATGAGTATTTTATTAGCACAAGGAGGGTTTAAAGATGCCAAAGCGGTTGAAAGGGCAATCAGAGAAGGGCAAAGATTTTTCATCACGGGGCTATACGAAGTGGGGGAGGGTGTCGGTGGTAAACAAGGACAGAAAACTATTACGCTCTTTCATGGCTCCACTCTCAGGACAATCACCGAAGAATATGCGCACGGATTTATCCTAGAAGGGGGTAAACCTAAAGGGTTAACGGGCGGTGTGAGGATAGGACATTTATATGAAGAGGAGAGGGCTGCTAAATACCTGGCAAAGGAATGGGAAAAGGCTATACGTGCAGGAAGAATAAAAGATGTTAAAAATAGTATTTCTGTTCCCGCAAGCGGGAAGACTGTTGGAAATGGTGTAAATGCTCCTGGTATAATAAGGCGACACCTTGTAGAAAGATTAGATAAACTTCCTGGTACCTATTCAAAGGAAATTGAGGATGTATTAGGCTCTATTGAGGGAGGGTTATTAAGTAAAGAGGAACAGGAATACATGATTGAAAATGCCGAGTCGCAGGCAGTGGTTGAAGTATCTTTAAGAAAAGCAAGAACAACTATGAACCGTGCAGATATAAAGAGGCTTGAAAGGGAGTTATATGATTTAACGGGAGAGAGACATACATGGGCATATAAATTACTGGCTGGCCTTGGAGAAAGATATTGGAGAGTTAAATGGACATTAGAGTTTTGGTTACCAATGTCAACTATAACTAATAGAAATTATATAATAACACAGAGAATGTTTGCACAGGGGATCATTGGACAGACAGAAGAGCTTGCATTGAAATTTGAAGAGCGGCTTAAGGTTATTCCAGTAGAACACCACGATGATATATTTCATTATATTGATTCTTCTGGGAGGTTTCACAATGAATACCAAATAAATTTTATGGCACATTATAATATATATAAGAAAGGGTTACAAAAACTTGAAGAGGTGGAGAATAAAATAGAAAAACTTGAGACCTTTATAGAAAATGCCACAGACCAAAGTTCTATTGACCTTCATAATGAAAATATTAAAAAGCTTAGAGAGGAAAAAGAAGGTCTTGCTTCTAGGGAAAAATTAAAAAGAACACTAGACATAAACCATCAAGAAACATTGGAGAAATTTGAAAAGGTAGACAATGATAACCTTAGAAAAATTAACCCTAAGTACCGTGAGTTTGCCAGTGGTATTAAAAAATTACAGCTAGTATTGGGTCAAAAGTTACTGGATGTAGGTGCAATTTCTCACGACACATTTTGGACGATGCATGGTAAATACATACACTACATGTATCTGGTTAATATGCTGCCTCATAGTGATAAATACCTTAAGTATTTGGATCAGGTTGGAGTTGAAGGGGTTTTAGAGACGGGCTTCTTAGAACAGAAAGACCCTGGTCTTGCCATTGAAATTAAAGAAGGTATGGGGATTATAAAGGATACTTCCCAGATAATTCCCAAAGGGATAGGGATGACACTTGGATATATAGCCAAACATAATTACTTCGCAAAGATAGCAGACCCTAAAATGGGAGTGGTGTTGCCAGAAATAGAAGGTGTTGAGTGGCATAAAGACAAGGGCCATGTGATAAAAGAAGTAATAGAGGACCCTGGACAGTGGGATAAGGTAGTACGAAACTATCCTGAATTTCACGAAATTGAAAGAGCAGAGAAAGAAGGAAGGGATATACCTGAATTTAAAACTATTTCTTTTGATAGAGATGCCCTTACTATTTACCACTCGGTTTGGGGATTAAACCAAAAGATATCAAAGCAAAAGAGTGTGGTTGAAACGGTATCTAATGAGGCATTAAAGGGGTTTGATAAGGAAAAAACAAGTGATTTATTAAGTCATTACGAAGAGCTTTACAAGCCAGTAAAGACGGCCCTTGATAAAAGAAATGAAACATTGTCCCGAAATTATATCAAGATGGGTGATGTTGGTAGTAAAACATTTGGTCCGTTATCGGGTAAATTACTGGCAAGCCCCGTAGCTAATGATATATTACCACTAACCAGGTATGAGCATGAGTATGGAACTGTATTCTCATGGCTTATTCAGGCAAATGAGCAGACAACTATGATGTTTAAGGCAGGAAAGGTAGCACTTAACCCTCCAACAGCAATTAGAAATGTAGTTTCTAATATATTGCAGAACAATTTAAGGGGAAGACCTCTCCCTCTTGTATTTAGCGACCTGTTTTCTGCTGTTCAGAGTTTAATAAGTAAAGATATATATTATCAAGAGGCAAAGAAAATTGGCTTATTCAAGGGAAACTGGAATGTGGTTGAATTGGGTGAGATACAGGAAAAGTTTAAGGGTAAATTATATAAGATTGACAAGGACGGTAAGCCAGTTAAGAAAAAACCTTATACCTGGTTTGGTGCTATGGCAATGATTAAAGACCTGTCAAAATATTATGGCAAGATAGATGAACTGGCAAAGCTGTCTATATATAAACAACTGAGATCAAAGGGTAATCTAGACAGGTTCGGGATTGGAGATGGTACTCAGGTATCAATAGCAGACGCTGCCAGAATTGCAAATAAATATGGAATGGACTACTCTTTGGCAGATAGAAGTATTAAATATCTAAGGCGACAAATTATACCATTTGGAACCTATCAATATAAGGTACTTCCACTTATATTTGAATCAATGATTGCAAGACCATGGATAATGGGTAAATGGGTAGCATTCCTGGGGGTCGGAGGCTTTAGTCTTGCACAAGCAATGTCCAAGTTTTTAATGGATATAGATGATGATGAGTGGGAAAGGTTAATGAAGAAACTACCTGCTTTTATTAGACTGAACAAGACCTTTGTACCAGTACCTTGGAGAAATAAAAATGGTGAGTATATGTGGGTTGACGGCTCATACTTTATGCCTTGGGGAACGTGGCATGCTATAACAAAGGATATGACAGAATTAGATATAAGCCAGTCGTTTAACACGCTTGGTGTTGGAAACCCATTCCTTACTGCATTCACAACTTTAAAGACATGGAGACGTGATAGACCACCAGTAGACCCGTTTACTAAACAGGAAATATGGAATAATGTTGATCCAGCTCACATTAAATACCTTAAAACATTTTCATGGCTACATAATCTGGTAACTCCTGGTATATTTGAGAACATATTTGTCCCAGGTTATACAGAAAGACAAGGCTGGGTAGGAAGATCTACTGCTGTTATTAAAGGATGGATAACGGGTGAACCTTTTAATGATAAGTGGAACAGGGAATACGGAAACGAACAATTTTTCAGGTTCTTCGGTATCAATGCTCAGACAATAAGCCCTGCTCAAACAATGGCTATTACAAAGGCTAGATTAAACGTGCTTAGAGGCGACCTTAGAAAGAGAGTACGTAATCCTTCTGTTCAGGGAAACCCAGATAAGATAAAGAAGGCAATAGATATATATCAAAAAAAGGCAAAGAAAATTATGGACAAAGACCCTGGTATCTTTGCAAGAGGGAGATATAATAGATGAAAACCAGACTACGTGATATACTATTACTAGGTGTCGTCATAATACCAGTATTTATATTTGCACTGGTACTGACGGTAACAGGCTGGTTTAAAGGTACTAATTAAACCCACCTTCCTTGGTAATTTCAACAGGCAGTACCATATTCTGCATTGACAGCTGTGCAAATGCCTCAACATCAATGTCATCTCTAT
>CALBXV010000304.1 GCA_937890045.1 uncultured archaeon | reverse complement strand
ATCAGAGTTACGGCGGATATTTAATTACAGTCCTATGAGAAAAGGTATTGGTAGTGAAGGAAGGCTCACAATGGCGGAAAATATAATTGATAGTAAAGCGTTAGATAATTTCCTGAATATGAGTAAGTCTAAACAGAGTGCTGATTTAGTATATAGAATAAATAACGCTAAAAAGCTTGCTAACAAGTGGTACTATAAAGGATTTCATGTTGAGAGTGTAAGTATTGAGACAGGAAGAGAAACACCTGTAGAAGCATTACTAAGACTGTTAGCTAAGAAAAATCATGACATGGTAAATAGACCAACGCCATCTGACGATAACATGTTATATACACGAGATTGGAGTGGGACTATAGGAGTATTTACAGAAGGGTCTATGGCAACAGCTCATGTAATGGCTATGAAAGAGCTGGAGCAAAATTGGGATAACACTGTTGTTGAAAAAGGCGTTACAAAGAATGACATGGCTAAAGGTGTTAAGTTTATAAAGAAGGTAGACCCAGAATTTAGAGATATATTTAAAGATATGAAGAGCACTAGGGCAGGTAAATTTATACAACCAAAACCAGAGCATAATGATATGTTACACGATTTAGTAGACAAACATATAGAAGAGTTTAATAGCCTTAGTGAGAATGCTCAAATATATGCAACGCTCTACTTTCTGTCTGGTACAGCTACAAGAACTGCTGATGGTAAACCAGCTTTAAGAGTTAACATATTAAGATTATTACCACTTGATCTAATGCATGAAGGAATAGCTTTAAAGTATGCTCAAACATGGTGGAAGATGATGAACAAACCAAGCCACTCTGTATACAAAGAGGGAAAAGATTTTAGAAATGAAACGTATAAAGGGTTTAAATTTGGAGCTGCTTTAGAACTTGCTAGAAAGAAAAATGAAGAGAGCTGTGGCTAATGGGTAAAAAATGTGTCGATATGAACAAGTCTGTCAGCAATGCTGTACAGAGACAGTTAAAAGACTATAAAGATCAAGTAACTCTTGCTTTAACAAAATTTATTGGCAAACCTCAAAAAGTTGATGCTTATGTTGCATACACTAAGCGTGAGATAAGAGAAGCTGAGGCTAACTACGAGTGGCATACTAAATTATTTGATATGCTTTCTGACTTTCTTATGGAAATGGGTGAGATAGCATTTTCATACGGGGCTTACATGGACCCTAGTTTAAAAATATTTAGCTGGTATAATATGCTAAATGACAAGTATGGTTTCCCAATCACTCCTACATCACTAATACATGTTCGTAGACCTAAGTCTGTGTACTTGTATATGAAAAGAATAATACATAAAAACAGAACTAAAGAAGGATTAAAGCCCTGGGAAAGAGCTCTAATGCCTCCATCATTAGTAGCTGCAAAAGCTGATAGGTTCGGAATTGTTGATGATATTATAAGATCAGCAATGCGGTTAACTGATAAAGTAAGACAGGATTATGTTGGGTTTCGGACAAGAATTGAATCAATAGATATTGGTGTTACTAACAATATAGAGGCTCTGTTGAGGGGTGGTTTTGTTACTCTTAATAATTCATCGATGGATGGGTTAACAGGGTTCTATGATATAGATAGGAAGGCGATTACAATATTAAAAGAGGATAAGGTATCATTTACAGTTACATATGATGACGATCCAAACATGAAAAGAGTTAAGCTAAAAAAGTCTGATGTTAATATGTCTCCAGATAGGAGGGAACTAATAGAATCTATAAAATTAAAGTATCGAGACGAGCTGGTAAGTGACTTAGTACATGGTCAAGTCAGGTATATAATACCTAAGTCTGTTCCAGTCGATCCAAGTAAAAGAAAAAAATGGCTGAAGACCTCTGACGGTAAAGCAGTATCTAACAAACTGAATAGAATGAAAATATATGGTGATAATAATATGCCTTCACCAGATGTAAGGAGTAGAACATACAAAGGTGTTAAGTACTCATATGTCACAGTCAAGCAAGGTGAGGAGTCTTACAAAGAGAAGTATCATATTTATTTAATACAGATCGAGGACATTGATGGCACTATACAAAATACAATTAACACAGGATATAATATACCTGAATTTAATGAAGCATTAAAAGAAGGTTTTTATAAATCAGAATCTAAAGAATATATAACTCCAGTATTAACAAAAAGGATGAGATTCATAAAAGATAGTGCTGATAAAAGATGGCGTCGGTTCAGGTATATGCAGAGACAGCCAAACAAATATATAATGGATGAACCAGCCATTCAAACAGCTGACCCATTATTAGTATATAATACATTATGGGATAAGCTTCTTGCTCTAAGGACTGTTCATAAAGAAATGGCTATTGATTTAACAGATAGATTTGAGTCTGAAGATCAAGTGGCTGTTCAAGTACTTAAAAAGATAAAAGATAATCTTAAAGCTCGTGGTGATATGTCTGATGAGAGTATAAAAGTTGCTATAGATCAACTTATGAACCTTTCAGGTGTAAGGGATATGTCTCTTATGACAAAAGATAATACTATGCACAGTCCAAACTCTTTCTTTACTCTAATAGGTCAAAATTATGGTCCTGTTATATTTCATCTTAGAGAGAGCGATATGTTCATAGATACTACTTTAGCTAATTTAAGAGAGCGAAAAGAACAGATGTGGGATGAGCTTACTTCTGATGAAAGAGATCAGATTAAAGAAGACATAGCTCAAATGGAAGAGTATGCTGAAATGAATGCTGGTTTATCTGATGACTCAACAGACGAATATAAAGGTAAGCTTATATTTTTACAAAAAGCTGTGTACACAAAACATAGAACAAAATTTACAGATGAATCCATGCGTAGAAAAGATGACAGAGTATATGCAGATTACATGGATAGGACATACAGAACAATAGAGCGTAATGCTTTAGTCAACAAGCTTGTATTAGGCGTATTGAAACTTTCTGAAATTAGTAAAGATTCAGCTATATTTGCAGATGAATTAGATTATACTATAAATCGTGTAAAAATGGCTGTCGGTGATCCAGACACATTTGCTGGGTGGCGTAAAAATTGGGGAAACAAAGAGATATCGAATTTTGTTAATACAGTAAAAGGGGCAGCCGGTCTTAGACAAAACTGGGACGCTGCTGATGCTGAAAAAGTGTTCCTTACTATAAACTCTGTAATATCCGCTAGATTATTAACAGCAAGACCTGCGTTAGGTAATAGAACTCAGACTATTAATGATGCTATAACAGCTGGTTTTCCAATATTGTTTAAAGCATGGTCTGAACATAAGGACCCTTACTGGCAAGCAATTATTAATAACACTGGTGGTTTACAGCAAGTTTCTATGTTCCAAGATATTATGATGGCTGGTCAGAAGGTACAACTGACAGACGCAGGTGTAGTATCTCATCCTTTGATTCGTATGCTTACACTTGGATTTTCATCATCAATCCCAACTATGAATGCTTACAGATGGATTAAGATATGGAAGCTAGGTCGTGATAAGTTTATTGATAACGCTAAGACAAAAAAAGGCCCTAAGGAGATTCTTGAAATATACGAGTTCTTAATGAGAGAGGCTGATAGGGCTGAGGGAATAGAAAGAAAAGATATAGAATATTTAGCAGAGAACTGGTGGGATTTGTTCTTTGCTACTGAGTCTGTAAAGGATGAAAAGTTTGTTAGAGCTAGAATGAAGAACCTAGTTGGTATAGTTGCCGAAAATAAGTTAAAGAAAATGGTATCATGGACTCTATCGTATATGTTTAACATTAAAGCAGGGGAAGAATATTTCACATTTACAGGTGGAGAAAAGGCAAATAGATCAATCACTATTGTCACATCACTTCTTCTTGCTGATACCATAGGGGCTTTAGGTAGTACAACTAAGATGATTAAATCTCCAGATAATAGTGGCAACATGGTATTGGTTGAAGATAAATTTCTAAGTGAAACAGCAGTAAACATAGCAAGGAACGCTGTATACAGTCATCAATTTGGTATGAGTCAGGTATATCTAGGTGAAATATTTGGCGGAGCAGGTAAGACTGTTTTCCAGTATAAAGCATATCCAACACAACAACTGATATTTGATTTTAATAAAATGTCTAACTTTTTGCGTGGAAGCTCTGGCCAGGGAGATCAAATACTCAGGTTGATGGCAGAGGCTGGGAGGACAGCTAATGATTGGTGGTTAGTAGGCAAAGGGGATAAAACTAAAAAGTATTCACCAGGTCAATTTGGACCCGATCATGAAGCTAGGGCTACACTAAGACAGATGCTTTCAAGGCTTCTAGCAAGTATTTTTGCAGCATTTACAGAATTAATACCAGGTTTTGGATATGGTATAAGAGCTATGATCGGCAGTTCTAGTTTTGGAGCTATAAGAAGTATGGAAAATCCAATAGCTGCTGTATTCTTTAGACTTATTGCATTAAACATAATATTAGGTATGGACTGGGATGATGATGACCATAATATAGATTTATTAGATGATGTCGCCAGACTCATATTGCCAGTGTATATATCAATTATTATAAACGTAATTTTGGAACTGCAGAAAGCAGAAGAACGTGGCGAACTCCCACTGATAGGATTCCCTAGTCCACGTGGTCGCAGTAATTAATCTCTATTATTTTTTGATATACGAACTAGCAAATTCAGTATAGATTGAAGTGTGCTAATGACATTTCTTAGGGATTTTATTATCCCATGAATTGTTTGTGTGGCTTTAGGCAACTATGCCTCCTCTTTTGTGATTCCAGCTCCTATGTTTATGAAAACTTTAAATAGTTGAATTTGTATATCTGCTACAATACCAAGAATATTCTGCAGTCTTAATCTAAAAACCTTCTTTATTGTAAAATCAACAATGTGCTGTGTGTATTGTGACGTAATAGTAAAGTACCTCATTCCAAAAATCAAGAAGTCCTTCTTATAAATAGTCTGTACATTTACTTCGCTTATATTGTTCATAGTAATCTCCTTTTTATTATTGAGAAGAGGGGCGGGAAACCCAGACATAGGCGAAAGGATAACTCCCACATCATCAAACCTACCCACTCTCCTCAAATTTATATTTAGCAATCAATATTGCATCTGCCGTTTTTAATGTTACCCTAGCGTCTGGAAAATATGATTTGGCTAAAAATTTCAAGTGTCGTTTTCTTTCAAGTTTTTCTTTTGGTATTTCACCATAAATTACATGATCTCGATACTTATTCATCCATGTTCTTGGATGTACAAGAGATATCTTCAACTTATTAGCCGCACATATTCCTAACCACATACCAAAATTAGTACCAAATTTAAATGAGCTTGACCTAGTATCAGTAGGAAAAGCGTGTACATTTTCAATTGCAACCAAAATATTATTAACTGGTGTTCCATCAATTTCAAAACTATGCACTATCTCTCTGGCGGAACTTGCCATACCCTCAGCATCACTTGGGCATGGGAGTGCTTCTATTGTATTTCCACCAGTATATACAGCTATTCCACCTGATTTGCCAGGGTCTATACCTATTACTGCTTTAATCATTTTCATCAACACCAAATACTTTCTTATTAGTTACATCTCTCTTATACTTTTTAATATACTTACCTTTACTACCATAGTATTCTCTTATTCCACAATCTCTGCATACTGTTAACTTAGTTCCAGATATTGGGCTAGTATAATAGTACTGTTTCTTATAAAGTATTTCTTTTCCACACATTCTGCATTTTTTTGTAATAGCATTGTTATTCTTTAGAATCAATACAGGTAGCATGTATTTACCAGTTAATTCTGCCATTTCTCGCTTCATTTATACTTTCAAAGAAAGTACATACGTTACCATCATATCCTACCACAAACCTACCAATGTTGCCATATCTTGATTTAGCAACTATAATTCTTGATTCAAACCTATCATACATCTCAGGGTCAGTGCTAAATGGATAATATACAAAAGCTGCCATTTCAGCAGTTTGTTCTATAGCTCCTGACTCTGCAAAGTCTGACATCTGTGGTACTGGATCATCTCTGCGTTCAATTTCTCTATTTAGCTGACTAATAAGTATAGCACTGCAATTAATCTTTTTACACAACCACTTATATTCGTACATTATCTTCTCAACTTCTAGCCTTCTTTGATCAGCTGTTCCTTCCATATCAATAAGCTGTATATAATCATCTATGACAACATCAGGTTTATGTCTATTTACTTCACGTAAACTCTCAGGTAATGTCCTTATACTATCATACATCATTAAGTTAGTATACTTTTCTTTTGTTCTTTCAGCTACATCTAATAGTTCGAGATTATCATCTTTACCAAGCTCATGTCTTCTTACTTTATCATAGTCCAACTTCTGCGACTCCATACATAAGAGCTTCTTCATCATCTCAGTATTAGACATTTCACGATTAAATAGCATTACCTTATATCCACCATCTATTAAATGGCTTACTATATTAATCATAAGTGTTGACTTACCATGACCTGGTCTACCTCCGATAACTGTAAGCTCTTGCCTAGTCATACCACCAGCTGCTCTATCTAAAAATTCAATACCAAATGGTATAATATTATCCTTACGCTCTATATGATCCAGTGTATCATCAATTATATTAACAACATCAACAATTGTCGTAGGTTCTAAGTTTCTTAATTCTTCTGCAAATCTTTCATGCCTATATAAAACCTCAGTTATTGTTTTAGTATTATCTTCAGCTGCCCTAGCAAGTAACCTAGCTGATCTTATTGCTTCACGCTTTATATACCGTTCCCAGACTATCTTAGCATATTCTTCAACTGTTTGAGCTGATGGGCATGATTCATATAATCCAGTGATGTAATAAGCCATATGTTTGTTATTATCATGTGGTTCTAAATACTTTCTAGCCTCATTAGATATAGTTACAGCATCTAACACTTCATGCTGCTTATAAAGAACCTGCATTGACTTCCATATTGTCTTATGATCTCCATGATAGAATGCCTGTATATTCTTTATCCATCCATTAGCTAATTCAAAAGTATTAGTACCTCCTAGTAATACAGCACCTAATACAGCTTGTTCAGCCTCGAAGTTATTTGGTTGTGCACCATCTATATTTCTCATTGGTGTAATGTCTCCGTTAGAAGATTGTTGTTTGTTTGTATATTGGCGGCTCATAGTTTGTTATTACCAGTTCTGTCCTTTCTTTTTTGTCAGCTGCTCCAGAGTATATGCATTTAATTTCATTTATCTTATATCCATTATATAACTCCCTAACTTCATTCCTGTCATCGTAACTAACCATAAATTTTGCATCACACAAATTTATTTTATGACAGAGTTCAACTAATTCGTTATGCATATCCATTGTGAAGTCGTGAAAGTAGTAGTCTTTCTTCTCACCGGCTACTACATACGGTGGGTCCATATACCAAAAATCATCTGTTCTTGGTTCGTATCGATTTACAAGTTCTTTAAAGTCTAAATTTTCTACTATAACACCATCCAGCTGTTTCTTTGACCATCTAACCTCTTCAACAAGTTCAGATGTCCATATTCCACGCTTTTCACTCTTTGTAAATGGATTGTATGGATTCTTATTGAAAGAGTTTTTAATGACATAATAATATATAGCTGCTCTGCGTGGATCAGGCATCTGTATATCAGATTTTGTTGTCATTACTTCCTTTCTGAAGTCTTCAAACAGCTTTCGTGAACGAGGTAGCAAATAAATATATTCGCTAAATTTATCGAACCTTTCGAGTACTGAAATATACAAATTTACTATATCATTATCAAGATCATTCACGATACTTATGTCTGCTTTTTGCTTTCTAAAGTACATGCTAAGACCACCTGCGAACATTTCTATATACCTACTATGAGGAGGAATCATGGGCACTAGCTGTTTGGAAAGTTCCCATTTCCCCCCATAGTAAGGTATTACCACAGGGCACCGTTCAAACCCTACGTGAGCCATGATTATGCCTCAGCTATGTTAGGAACCATTTTACGAATAAAATGGTATATTTCCGTTTCTAACTTATGAGTTGTTTCATGGCCCCTATTTGCACGATGAGTAAGTATCCATGTGCAAACATTGAATAAGTCCCAGTATGTCTTTGGTTTGTGGGCAAGTACATAGTTCACTGCATCTTCATTATATTTAGAAGGCAGTTTTTCTATGACTTTTACTATATCCTTATCTTTTATCATGGTATTGAACAATACTGGAAATTCTTTAGTAAATACATTTTCCATACTGTCTATAGTTTTCTCAACCATGTCACCAATAAGACCATTGCCTAAGTTGGTATTCCATATTGTATGTCTTTCGGAATGTGATTCAAATATCTTACCGATAATTGCTCCATTAGAACATACTAATCTGTATACACCACCAAGTACTGAAACCATTGCTGAACCGTCATAACTATTTCTTATGTTTAGCTGTGGATACAGTATATCGTTCTGTATTGTTACGGGATGATCTTTGAACTGAAATGTCCAAGATGTTCTAGCTCCATTGCCAAACATCATACATTCAGTAAGTACACCACCTCTTTTTTCAATATGTGGAAGGGATTTGTCTATTACTTCTTGATTACTAACAAGTCTGTAATCTTTAGTCATACAGCTTATTATTTCACAAGTTTTCGTGTTAACTACGAACTTGTAGTCTTCTGGGTTTACAAGTCCTTCGTATTTGATTGGAACTTCAGCCACTTCAAATGTTGAAGCCTTTATTTCCTGTTGCATCCTTTGTTCTCCTTTTTTTAACTTGTTTAGATGTTCTGCCGTTGCGTTTTAGCCATTCGTTTAATTTACGCTTTTTACGCTTCCGATCTTTTGCTTTTTTATTTGGCATTGTTAAATTTATGTAGTCCCGTTATTTGTTATTTTCGTTACTGTGGTTTCAGATGATATTGGTGTCTTTTTTTTATAAAAATATATATCGAGACCTTCATAATGATTTCCATTTTCATCTATTAACGTTTCTTCATTATAATTCTTTTTAAACCAGTGATCAGGTATAGAATACCAATACACACTTGTCTCCATGTCAGAAATATGTAATACGACGCCTTTAAGCCCATTTGTGGAAGATAGTTCAAATTTATCCCCTGGTTTTAGTTTCTTGATTTCTATAGTATTCTTCTTCTTTTTCTTTCCACTGCTTTTCGACATATATTAAGTCCCCTAGCAACTTTTTATATAAATCTAAGTTATCGCTTCTATTCTTAAGTTCCGATATTGTCAGCTGTACAGAATTTAATAATAATTCAAATTCTCTCCTACTGATTTTTAATTTTATCGTTCCTTCAACACTATACATAACAGTTATTCTTTGTTATTTTTATTTCTCTCTCCTTGAATATGAATACAATAAATAAACTACAAGTCCATAAAAAGAATATTTAGATATAATAAATATTATCATTATTATGAACTCATATGTATTAATTCCAACATCTTTTAAGCTGTTTATTAAATTTAGTAATGTTTGTACATCGTTCATTATTTGTAATACCTCTATTTGTTGATATTTGGTATGTAGAATCGATTTTCTTTACTTTTTCGATACATTGTCTTGTATACAGAACATGCACACTTCTTTGTTCAATTTATACTTTGGAAAATCAGTTAGTATTACTGAATTAGAAGTTTTTGTTGAAGCACAATATTCTCTTGCCCAAACATAATTACATTTGGGACATAATTTAGGATCGGCTTTTGCTTTTTGAGCATGTATCCTAGTTCTATTATGAAGTGATGATACGCCTCCACGCAGACTACAATAACACCACCAGCCATTTCTAAGTTCTAAATAGTTTTCTATATCGTCTTCTATAGAATATAATTTTTCTTTTTTAGAAGATTTCGTCATAGTTTACTGAAATGTCCTGATTTTCTTCAATCTCTGTTAAGTCTTCTATATTATCTAATACATACTTTCTTGATAGTACTGGATATTCTTTACTAAATTTATCTATTGCATCTGATATGTTATATGCAGTTAAACTAACATAATTGATATCACTATGGGCACTGCTTGGAATACTTAATATATACTCTCTCATCTTTAATATCATTATCATTATCCCTTTTTTATATAAATACAGGCTAAAGGTAGCGAACCACCTTATGCCAGTCCAATCACTTTCTACTGAAAGCCTATTAGCATCGCTTTTAATAGCCTGCATCTATATATGTTAACTACTTACCTGTATTGGTAGTAGTATATTCCTTAACGAGCTCATTAAACTTCTGTTTTAACTCGTTCATTTTAACTGATGGCTCAGTATCTATCCCACCTCTAAAATATAGAGTTGGTGATACCCATTTGCCATTTTTTGTTTTCATGAACCGTTTAGTAGCTCGACGAGCATTACTTGCTAGACCTTTATCTTTTATGCCTTGGGCAGTTTTGTCATTGACAATACCTGCCTTTTGCAGTGATTCAAGGTCGTTTGCTGTTAGTACACCCATATAGGTTACTCCTTTTTATTTGTGTTAGCTTGTTTTATATAAAAGGAAACATAGCTAGGATTAACTGATAAGTCTAATGATTCTTCGGTCTTGAAGCATAACATTGACTTCCCATTCAGTAGCTTTGTTCCGACATATTTTATTCTTCTAAATTCACGACCATCATTAAATCCTACACTATAGATTCCGTCTTCCTCAAAGATTATTTGATTGTAACTGTACGAATCTACCATGATTCATCTATATATGGGTCAGTGGTGTCTTCTACAACTTCCTTCTTTTCTCCTTGTTGTGTTATTGCATTTGCCACTTCATCAGCGCTTGCAAATTCACTACCTGCATAGCCTGCACTTGCTAGTGCTCGACCTATAGCTGATGTTTCACAATTCTCAACATGTGATGTTTTATTTATATAACCTGCATTTTCTCTTTCATATGCATGTCCTACAAACATACCTCTGTCAAGTGTTAATGTAGCTTTCATTAAAACTGCACCATTAGCTTCACCTAATACTTCGGTAACTAAATCATATTTACCTTCGGTATCAGTTGACATTTCATGCAGTCTTTCAGCAACAGTTTTATATTCTCTGTCATGTATTAATACTGGACTCATTTTTATTTCTCCTTTAATTTTTCTATTGTTGTGCAAATCTCTATGCCTTTATCCATTTATTCCCAAAGCATAAATACTGCATAG
>CALBXV010000303.1 GCA_937890045.1 uncultured archaeon | reverse complement strand
AGTAAGACTGCTATTAGTTTCACTAGTAACTGTTATATCAGCTTTAAAAGTACCAGTTGCTAAGTCCATATAATCTCCACCTAAAGCAAGAGTTATGGTTGCGTCACCGTTACCATCAACACTAACACCTGTAGTAGCTTTAGTTCCAGTGTAGTACACTTGACTATATTTAGCTATTTCATTAATGGTACCTCCAACAATAGGATGGAAGGTAGGTTCATTAGTATTTCCTGAATCAGCATCAGCAACAGGATCTACAACAATTCCTTTAGGAATGTTGAATAAAGCTGATCCAACTAAATCGTAAACAGCAGAAGCTTCTACTGTGTATACTTGACTTATAGTTGCTACTTTATCTAAACCTGCTGCTCCGGTTGCATCTGCTGCCATATCAACTGTTAGTTTACCAGCAGCATATGTGCCTCCTGAGGCATCAAATTCTATGAGCTCTGCATTATCTGCGGTAGCAGATACTGCAAATATTATATCTTTTGTATTAGGGTCAACATTAATTGCAGCACATAGTTCATCAGTGTTTAATGTGACTTCAAATTTGGAACTAAGTTCCGTTTTTGGATTATATATATAAATCCAATTTTTACCTGCCGTGTCTTGCGCTTTTGTAAGCGTTATATCATTATAGATACTTCCTTCATTGATCGCTTCAACTTCTGCTACTTTAACAGAACCACTAGTTTGTAGTTCAGCTACTGCTCTAGTGGCACTAACGCCACCAATTCGCATACCCCAAGTGTCAGGGGCAGCTTGACTGCCAGACTGGGCATCAATGCATTCTTTTAGACCCCGCACAAGTGTTCCATCTCCAAAAGCACCAAATAGTTCAGCAGCTTCTGCAGGAGATTTCACCTGGAGAGGTTCATACATTGGACCATCCGTAGCGGTCCCAAGCATTACTACTCGTCGATTAGTAGGTCCCTGCGGAACCGATCTATCAAGGTTGTTATCATATAAAGTTCTAGTTACTTTTGGGATTGCCATTACTTTATCTCCATTTTAATATTATTAATTTTACTCAGGGTATTTATCTTATTCATTTTCTTCTAATTTAATTTGTATTACTTCAATAAGTCCAGCCGGTATTGCTGTATATTTTTCTACATCAACTGCATACTCTAAACTTCTAACATTGAAAGTTTGATTTAATTCTTCAACTTCGTTATCTTTCATACGTTGTCTAAAGACTGTATAATGCGATCCGAATAAACCTCCAAAGTGATCCATGAATGCAAATTGAAACCAATCAGTTAAATCTTCAGCCTCATTTGGACTTTTTGCAAAAATATCAAATTGAAAAAAGGCAGTAAATCTTTGAGCTAATACTCTAAGAGCTGTACCATCATCCAGAAAAATATCTTCACGTAATCTAGGTTTGACTTCTCTCGTCCCAACCTCGGGATTTAATGCAGGTTTTCCTCCTAAATTAACTGGAAGCATTTTATTAATACTCCAGACAATTCCGTTTTCAACCTTATTGCTCTCTTCCTTTAAAGTTACCCATAAAGGATAGGCAGCATCAAATCGTAATTTAGGCTTTAAGAGATGCAAAGCCTTTTCCAACCCAGTAATGTACTTAAGAGGGCCTACATTTCCAACGATATCTTCACCGTTGACATTTAGAGGCATCTCTTCTCCTGCAATGCCCTCTCTATAGAGAGTTATGTCAATCGGTATTTGAGTTGCCATACTAATAGTCTCCCATGTGGGGGATTACCTGTACTAAGTAGAATTCTATTCGTCCATTGAAGCCTCTTTTAGCATCTATCTCTGTTATTTCAAAGGCCTCAATATGATCTGAAGTATACATTTCATGTTCGGTTGGATCTGAGGATCTTTCTGGATAATCTACTTCAATGATTACATCGCCCCTTTTTGGTTTTACCTTTTTAGATATATGTAATTTAGAAGTTTGAACTGTAACTCCGACAGCTCCTCTAACAGACATGGGATCATGTCTGGTTTGTATTATGTCATCAGAGTACGTCCACATAGGACCGCCAGAGCTAGCTCCGGTATCTTCTTCATAAAATTCACTATACACTCCAATATTATATCGTCTATACAGAGCAAAGTGTCCGTACTTTTTTAGTATACTTTCAAACGCTCGCTTTACCGAAGAATCGGATGCATCTATTGACCATGGTTTAAGTATCATCGCTAGATTTTGTTTGTGAAGTGAATCCTCTACTTGCACCTTTTAACGATCCAAAATCTGTTCCTGCTGTTTCCCCAGGAGAAGCACTTGTAGTACTTGTTGGCAAACTCTGATGAGTATGGTCCGTATAAGGACTACTAGAAGTATCTTTAGTTTTCAACTTGTGCTCAAGAGCAACTATCTTTAGATCCAAAGCAGCAATATTATCTTTTAAATACTGTGCTAGAACTCCACCTGACATCTTAAAGTCACCTAAAGAAATTGATCCAGCTCCTGCACCAGTCGGATCTGTAAAATATGTTGATAAAATATCTTTCTTTGTTCGTGCAATTACATATTCAGTAATTCTAATTGGAACATTTAGAGAATCAATAGTTCCATTCCATAATTGAGCTGCAGTTATACCATGTCGATGAATAGATAGAGCAACTGTAAAATCATCATATTGATTTACAAACGGTCCTATTTCTAATTTTGTTTCATTAATAGAAGCATAAAAAGGAGACAGCAAACTCATAAAGGATAAGGTAGGAACGTGCTCATTAACTGATATATCAAATCCAATTTCAAATGCTCTATTTACATCAAAATCTAATGTAATATTTCCATCTGAATCTGCTACTTTATCAATACATACAATACTATCATCGCTTAAGGTATCTACACCTATAACAGCTAGTAAAGCTACCTCTGCTGCAGTTAGACTACTATAATCAACTTTTGATGTTAAATATACATCTTTCCCAACTATTAATGGATCTTGTAAGTTATCAATCCATCTTGTTGTTAATGGAGTTGTGGTAAAACCTAAGGGCTTAGTAGCTTCTGCGGTAATTATTACATCTTTAGTCCATGTTTCACTGGCGGCTTCACAAGTAGCTTTAGTTGTATATTGAGTATCACTACACGTTCCTCCATCGGGAACACGTCCATCAAAACTGACTGTTATACTTCCCAAGCCATACTGCATAATACTTCCTTCTGAAGGAATAGAGGAAGATAAATATAATTCCTCAGGTATAGCCGAAAGATCTTCAACTGTTGATGTTCCTGTTTCCACAACATCAGCGGCAGTTCCTGTAACTGTAAAGCTGCCAGAAAAACTATTTTGTAGAGTTGTTCCATCAGCGGCAGTTATTCCATAATTACTTTTAGGAATATAAACAGTATAAGAAGCTCCTGTTATTAGATTAGCAGTTGGCGTTATCCTAACAATTGCATCAGCTGGTTGAGTTAATCCAATGTCAACTGGAGTTTCATTGCCCCCATCTGCCATTGTTCTAAAGAGTGTTACCGCATACGACAATATTGAAGAAGAAGCTACGGCACTATTAAAAGTAATATCTAAAGGTGAATCGTGAGGTACTTCAGAGGCCCCAACTAAATTTTGCTTAGCAGCATTGGAATCATGGTATTCAGCAGATATTACATTAAAAGCCATTATTATGTCCTCATCTATTTTTTAGTTTTTTTTGGTTTTCTTTTTAAAGCCCCACCACCTGGACGAATCCTTGGATTTCCAGGTGATGAGTTCTTTTTATCTGTTTTCTTTGCCATTAAGTGACAAAGCGCAAAGGTTTTACATCTTTGACTGGGGGTTCAGTATCCACTGAAACCGAACTGATTCCTGTCGATTTACCCAAGTCATTTAAGATGTCAGATACACACATCATAACAACATCTCTTGGATGCATCGAAGGATTTTTACCTTCTTTTTCAATACTATAACACGCTTCGACAAACTCTAGTTTGTCCATCTTGTTATCTAATTTAACAAGAACAGCTTCTATATCTTTTACAGCATTTGAAGGAGTTCCAGAAAGAATAGTAAAAGCTTTTTTATAGATTTCGCTATCATTATCAAAACCGATAGAACGATAAGAGAAGGATGGGGTTTTTAAAACCTTTCCTTTAGTTCCTTCTCCAGTATCAGTCCATTTAAAGTGACCTCTATCAGTAGTTACTGGAGGCACTATTGGAGCATTAGTAGGTCTTGCTACATATTCCTCGTCATGTTTTGACACGTAGTCTAAAGATCCTTTTTTAACTGCAGCATCTATACTAGGAAGAAGATCTACACTAATCGTAGAGACTTCCATATAGTTATCTCCATTTTCTATATTCTGTGTAGTAAATGCTTGTAAAGAAAGATTTGCAGTCTGATGTCTCCACATCGCTTCACCTTGAGCTAATCTAATATACTTTTTTCTATTTTTAGCCATTTTTAGGCTCCTTATATTATTATTTAAGTTATGTCAATCGTATACAAAAAGAGGGTGCCGAATTTCTTCAGCTCCCTCTTTTCGATCATCGTACAGATTATTATAACGTTAGGTTATATATTAATCTACGACAGCTTCACTAGGTGCATCACCTGCGAGTGTCTGCTGGTTGACATTGTCAAATACATAGTTATCTTTGATAACCACATCTTTAGCAATTCCAACACCTTTACCTTGCGCTAACAAGGCCATGCCCCAACGTTCTTTAATCTTCATGGCATGGATATCCACTTCTGGATCTTTCCATTCATCCACAGAAATGCCTTCTTTGGTCATTAATAGACCGGCATTTTGAGAATCAGCCATGATTACATCTGTAACGTACACAGAAGAATCTGCTGTATTACCTGTACCAGAGGTTGCACCTGCCGCATATTTGACGTGCGGGGATACAATCACTTTTAGAGGTGATGGCAGATACTTAGGCGCAATATTAAAACTTGCTCCTAATGGGTTAAGTGTAGTTACAAAAGGATTAGGACCAGCAACGCCGGTTTCTCCACCACCGTGGATATTTTTACCGGTTGGGTCCTGAGCGTATCCTAAGCCGCCAAAGCCTGTTCCAAAGGTTTGTGCGCCGGAACCGTCAGGAAGACGATTACTGGCAATAACACCATTTGCAAACAAGATTTCACGCATTTTAGGATCGTTCATGAATGTTTTCCAAGCAAGCGGATTCATCAAGAGAGTATCATAGTTGAACCCTCTAAGATAACCATACGCCCACATATCAAAAACGTCATTGATAGTCATGGAACCATTAAAGTCCCCGGCGATATCACGGCCTTTAGTATGTCCTAGCTCGCTAGCAGAAGCAGCTTCACTATTACTAAATAAGGTTTGACCCATATCATTTAATAGTGCAATGCCGTATTCTTCTTTATGTCTAGCCAAAGCTCGGCCGGACATTCTGAGCCACATACCAAAAACGTCAAACAAGTTATCGTCGATGACTTCCATAGTTACACGCAATTTCAAACCGTGTTTAGCGATTCCAAGCTGGATTATGTGTCCTTCTCCGTAAGACATATCCGCTTCCGGATATTCTTGACCTTCAGGAACTTCAGCAGCATGAAAAGCGCCAACAGCGCCGATTTCAACAGTGCGACCAGGGCCTTCATAAGCAATCTGCTTGAACAGATTAGGCACGACTAACAAATCTGGTTCAATAGCTTCTTGCACTAAGGAAGTTACAGTTGTACCGATGAATCGTGTGAGGTCTTCTGTAAAGAAAACGTCTTTAAATTCCTCAATACCTTCTTTTTCCATGTGCTTTTCAATACTGAACACGTCTTTGAAGTCGAATCGCAAGCTCATAGCATCCTTATCATTATTTTCATAACCAACAACTCCGTTGTTAGTAAAAATATCATAAATAAGTTTTTGGGCATGAGCCTGCTTTGCTGTTAGTTTAGTCACTTTCATTATTTTATTTCTCCAATATTTAAGTGATTACTTTCTAAAGCAGACTCTCTATGATTATTCATCAGGAGTTCTCCTTCAAAATAGATATTAATTATATTAATACTATTTGTCATTATATATCGAGCTGAATCCAAGCTTCCCCGAACACGCCGCCATTACAGAATTCTAAGATCTTTTCGGCTGGATCGGAACTTGGCCATTCGCCTGCCCATGTGCTTGACTTCTTCAAGAGAGATGCACTAATCGCATTGTATGCAAAATCGTATAGGAACTGGGGTACGCCTTTGGTGCCCGTGCCGGCTACTCTAGAGCCAGCGCTTTCTTCATACACAGTTTGTACTGTGTCTAACAAATCTTTTCCAAATCTGTAGTCTACACCCATTAAACGCCCAACATATTGTATATTTTGAGCAGCAAGAGGCATAAAGTTACCGTAGTAATCAGATTTAAGAAGTGTTCCTGCTAATCCTTCACCGGCTTCGCTATTAAAAGTATAGAAAGAATACTCTTTCTCTACAGATTCATAGCCTAAATCGGTAATCGTATCAGAAGCAGCTGTAGGTGCTGCGGTATCTACGTTTACTAGATCATACACAAATGTAACTACTACTGCAGCAGTAGCAGATTCATCTGTTTTAAAAGTAAGATTACCATTTCCAGCAACTGACCACTCAGTGTCTTCAACAGTTGCAGCAGCATCAATAGTAATTGAAGTAATAGAACCGAATGCTGCGCCTGTATAGGCTGCGGAATATGTAGCAAAAGTTAATGCTACATTTACCGAAGCTGCATTAGAAAGATCAATAGTAGCTGAATAAGTACCAGTGATATTTTCTGCACCGCCTTCTGAACTTCCAGAACCAACAGGTACAAAAGTACCAGTTAGGCCCATTACTATATCATACTCATAGGTATCTACAGCAGGAATTTTAATTAATTGGCGACTTAGTAAGCCCCAATTTTTGTTACGCATGTCATAATTAAGATTTTCACCGCGCATGTCTTGATACACGTCATGCTCAGTTACCCCTATAGGATAATTAATCGGCATTTCTGGAGTCGATGCATCCACAGGAGAGGTAACTGTTCTAGCCACCCCACCATTAGCAGGAACCATTAAACCCATAATTCCTTTAGCAACGCCATAGTAATCCGTTCCATCGCCTAGATCTTCATTATTAGATGTGATTGCCGAAACAATTCTTCCTTTAGGAATAACTACCCAGTCTTGGGTATTTATATCTTGATAACTTTCTGGAAGATGCGTATAAGGCATCAACGGAAACGCAGGTCGTACTCCATCAGATTGACTGATATTAGGACGTCCGGGAGATACTCTATATCTATCCGGAGCTTTTTTTAACGGTCTAGCTGGAGCACCCTGTGCACTAAAATTAAGTTTATTAGCCATTTTAAGTTACCTCCTAATTAAACGTTAAGTTGAATCCATGCTTCGCCAAATACACCTGGATCAAAGCTACAACAGGTAGAAACAACTTCTGCGGCATCTTTACCAGCAAAATTTGCTTGACCACTGTCGCTAGCTAAAGCTGCAGCCCATGAAGAGCTATTCTTCACAAGAGATTGTCCAATAGCGGCATATGCAAAATCGTATAAGAATTGTGGTACTCCCATGGTACCTGTTCCGGAAACTCTATAAGCTGCATTATCTTCGTATACAGACTGTACTGTATCCAGTAGATCCTTATTAAAACGATAATCTATGCCTAGTAAGCGTCCAACTTGTTGTGCAGTAGAACCAGAGGCATGTGCCATAAAGTTACCGTAGGAATCCGATCTCAAAGTTTGTCCTGCAAGACCATCAGTTGCACCAGCTTTTATAGTTAGCCAAGAAAACTTGGGTTCAACTCCCCAATATCCAGAGGTAGCAGTAAAACCGCCTGCAATACCTGCGGCAGGTGCTCCTTCTGAAGTATCAGCAAAAGAATCGGCAGTTCCTATAAAAGTATCTAATGCAGCAAGATCAACAGATGGAATTTTAATTAACTGACGACTAAGTACGCCATAATTTTTACTTAGCATATCGTAGTTTAAATATTCACCTCGCATATCTTGGTATACATCATGTTCTGCTACACCTAGTGGTATATTGGCAGGAATAGTCGGGGTTCCTCCTCCCTCTACGGGAGAGGTAACTTGTCTGGCCCATCCGCCATTAGCAGGAACCATTAAACCCATAATTCCTTTGGGAACTCCAAAATAGTCTGCTCCGTCTCCAAGATCTTGATTATTAGATGTAATTGCGGAAACAAGTCTTCCTTTGGGAATTACTACCCAATCTTGTTTATTTACGTCCATAAAACTTTCTGGAAGATGCGGATAGGGCATCAGCGGAAAGGCCGGACGAATCCCATCAGATTGACTTATATTTGGTCTACCTGGGGATTTTTTGTATTTATCGGGTACCGGTTTTAGTTTTCTTGCCGGAGCACCCTGTGCGCTAAAATTAATTTTGTTAGCCATTTTTATTTATCTCCTAGTTTTGTTTCAGATAAGATCTGATAACTTTTCTTGCGTCGCTCATGGCGTCTTCATTTTTTTCTTCACTGTCCAAACCTTCTGGTTTGTCCTCTGAGAGTGTTTCGTTATTCAAACTCTCCGTAGGAGCCTCGACAAAGGTCTCCGTCATTTTTTTAGAGAGATTTCTGAATATTGTTTTTAGTTCACTGAGTGTTTTTCCTTCTAAAGAGCTTTTATAGTCTTTTCTGGAATTCTCAATATCTTCTAAATTAATTTCTGAACAACGTAGTGCTACAGCGTTTTGTACAATTGAATCAACTAGTACCGCTCGCACTCGTTCTTCTTCATCAGAAGATTCTTCTTCAGAATCTTTTACTTCAGTGGAGTCTTCCTCTTCTGTAACTTCTTCTTTAGAAGTTTTTTCTTCTTTAACTTCTTCTTGATCGGCCTGTTCTAAGATAGAATCCTTGGCCCCTTTATTGTATGCTTCTTCTTGAATAGAAGCGATGTACTCAGACATACCGTCTACTGCTAAAGCTGCGACAAGGTCTTCTGGGACATCAGTATTATCATCAGAACTATCAGTTGCTTCTTCTATTTCTCCTGGACTAATTGCGTCAATAGCTGCAAAAAATTCATCTTTTACTTCTTGAGAAACTTCATTATTTTTCTCAATAAGAAGACGAACTCTGTCTAGTTTTTCAGCAGAAGCACTTCCTAGCATTTCAGATAATTTTTCTAAAATAGAATCATCGATTTGTTTCATTTGATATTTCCTCTTATTTAATTCTATTGGATAAGTTCTAGTGACTTTAAAACAGAATCAAAGTCCTGTTCTCGTTTTCTTGCATCCTTAGCATCGTTCAGGGATTTTTCTAATGTCCACTGAGTATATACTAAAATTTCTTGTTTATCTTCTGAAGATAGCTCATCCCATCTTATAACTAATGAGAGGTAGCGCTCCAGATCAGTATCTTTTTGTACTGGCGGATTTGTAGGTTTTTCGCCTTTAAGTTGTGCGGAATTTTCATTGTCCTTACTGCAGGATGGTAGAGAGGAATAATGTCTACAGACACATTCTCTAATTCCATTAGGCTTAGGAGCATGTCTAGCATATGATAATGCTGCTTTAGCTCGTGCCCTTGTATTTACAGGATAACTTTTTGCTGGAGCTCCGCCTGCTTTTCCACAATATGGACCTTTTGTTTTATATTTACCAGCATTACTTCCACCTGCTGGGGCATCTTCATAATCTTCTAAATATGTTGCTTTTTCTAAAAAGGTAGCATATAAATCCATCTCAGCCATAATTGCATCCCAGTCTGCATCATCTTCTGTATTTTCATCACATACCTCTTCATCTTTTTCAGTATCTTGTACAAACAATAAACCTTTAGAGTCTATATATGCTTTTTTATCATGATTTACTGCTTCCCATAGAACAGGATTTGCAATTAGTTCTTCTACAAAGTTTTCCTCTGATATAGAACTATCAGCATAGGCGACCTCTGAATCTGAAAATATTAGAGCTGGCCTATGTGCTTCTTCTTTTTCATGAAATGGTACAGGATTTTCTCCATCCATCATAGTGTATGATACAATCTGTGCTGCACCCTCATTTGAACGATAGTCAGCGGGACTGTTTACTATAGAAACTTCTTTATAGTCCATGGCTCCAATTGACCAGAAGCACTTTTGCTCATTACCAGTTTTTTCATTATCGTAAATATTGCCCCGCATATGTCCACACCATTCTTCAGCAGTTAACATATTTTGATCGCAAATAGAACATTTAACATATTTTAATTCATTTGGAGCTCCATCCATAGGCGCCCCATGAGTAGATACGGTTAAATATCTACCATCAATAATTTTTTGAATAGCTTCTTTATCAGTTACTTTAACATCTAGTTGTGTGAAACCTTCCGATTCTGATGTCTTAATAAAACGGGAAGCAACTACTCTTCCTAGTGGATCTACATCCATATCATGATTTTTTAATAGTGGTTTCTCAAAAGGCTTAGTCCACACATCTTGAGAAACTGCATAAGACATCGCACCAGAATCATAACAGAAACCATTTCTATTAATATAACCTGCATGTGTTGCATCAACAGTTATTAGTAACGAGCTCGGAACCCCGCCGCTAGAAAAATTATACTGAGTACTAAAATCGCTAGTGGTCTCGTCTCTAAAATCGTTTTTAAATAATTTACTCATATGTTTCCTCCGACAAAAGTTCTGGAAATTGATTTATGCTATGTGTCATCTTTTTACACCTAGGGCATTTAACTTCTGTATCAGCTCCAGGAACTATTTTTGCCAGTAATTTATTGCATATTGTGGGTGCACCCCATCTTTCAGATTTTTTTTCATCCAATTCTTGACATCTAAGTTCTACCAAATTAATTGGAACACAGTTCGCTTTAATATTTATATGCGAACAGCCTCTCTTTTGGCACTTTATTTCAACTGCATAAGGACTTTGTTGGTCTTTATACTTACATAATAACGCACCACACGCTGGACATCTAAAATCCAGATACTTCTTGTTCATATTTACTCCTTGGTTATGTCAGGTTCCACTGCAGTAAATACTAAATTTACGGCAGTTTGTACTGAGTTATCTCTTAGGTACTCTGACAGTAGCATCTTTAATAGAGTTATGTCATACGTCTCTAACTTAGACCCGCTAAGTGCAGAAAAAAGTTCGTCTTTTGTAGTGCTAGTTAGACAATTATTCCATATTTTAAGATATTCATCCTTATTTATGCTTGGTTTAGCAAGCTGAGTTCCATATTGATTTGATGGTCTAGAAGTATTCTCTGATGAATTCTCAGAAGCTACTGCTTTTGCCACAGCTTGTGCCTTAGCTAGAGGAATCTGAACCTTATGTAAATATAAATCTTCTCTTTCTGGATCACTTAGAATATCTCTTCCTAATTCTTTTCTAAGCTCATCTTCTGTTAAGCCATTACTAAGATATAAATTGAGGTAGTGTGCTTCTCTTCGAATCTTTTCGGCAAGATCTACCTCTGGAATAGCTATATATACCATATTAGTATCATCTAAAGTAAATTCTGTATAACCTGTTTCATATAATAGTTCTCGAACTATATAAAATTCTATTCCCTTTTTAAGAAGTCTTTGAAATTTTGCAGATGTACTTTGCATTTCGGCACTAATAACTTGTGCAGTAGATCTGTTAGCTGTATCTCCTTCTCCCATAGCAATACTAGACATACCTAGTCCAGATAGCACACGAGCTCTAAAGTAGGTCAGAGAAGCTGTTAAGATATTATTTGCCTGAGTAGCTTTAGCAACGTCTTCTAATGTAACTCTTTCAGTTGTTACTAGTATACCGTCTCCAGTTATATAGCGAATTGTAGCTGCTAGATCATCTACTTGTTCTTGCGTACCTGGTTGCTCTTTAGAACCTACTTTAGCATGTATCTTAGGAACAGCTACTTTAATAGACTCTAAAAGAGATAATTCTTCTAATTCTCTTAGAGCTTCCATATCTGCTAAGACAGGTATAGACATAGGCATTGAAAAGAAAAACTGAGACGGAGACGAGCTTTTATCCTTAAGATGGACAACATTATATGCAGGCCATTCAGGAGTTCCTGTTTTAGCTAATTTTGGAAGAAAAGTAGAAGTAGTAGGTACTTGTCTCCACTTTCTAACATTACCAAAGTCATCTCTATCCACCTCAAGTGTTGTTGGATCCACAACTGAATAACCAGCTATTGGAACTCTTTGGAATCCATCAAATGTTTTTCTAGGTTTTCCACCAGATGCTTTTCTATTCCTATGTTTTACAATAATACAATTATTATATAAAACTATATTAAAAGCAAGTTCATCGAATAAATCATCAATCGGACGATTTTGTACTGTTGCAATTTGGTCAAAACGTTTTCTAATATACCCAACTGTATTAGGATTATTACCTACAAATTCCCATTTATGCTTACGAATCTGTTCTACATATTTCTCTACAGCACGTCTAAATAAAGATTCGTTAGTAAATGCTAGCTGTACTTTCGACATATCCCATTCAGGGGAGCGAAAAATACCTCTATTCCCACCACCAAATGCATTTAAAACAGTAGATTTTAGTGTTTTTAATATACTAGATAAACTAGAAGATCTGGCATCTTTAATAGCTGCAACTGGTGTAGCCGGTGTAGATGCTATATTTCTTTTTTGTAATACCTGCTCGATCTTATCCTCAAGGGTTTCTTTTGGTTTTCTCCTGAAGAAAGAGAAAAATGTTCTTTTTGCCATTATAAACCTGTTCCTGCTTTATTTAATATTTCTTGTAGTTCTTGTATGTCTTCTGCGGACATAGTCTTTAAACATTCGCCTTTTTTTGCGCCAGTTGTAGCTTCAGCTGCTTCATCAGACGAAAGCCCCATATATTGCATCATAAATTTCTGTACGTCTTCATCTTCTTGTAAAACTAGTAGACTTATAGGGTTAATGTCACTATTAGTTATGTCAATCTTATCCCCGCCCAGCATAGAAGATCCAAATTTACTAGTTATGTGAGTAAAGGTTCCAGTATCTTCCTTTCCACCTGCTCCTCCTACTCCTACTCCTTCTATATCTCCATCTCCAGTTCCAGGAATGTCATCAGATATACCTGTAGTAATAATGGAACCAGCTCCATCAGATACTAGTCCTGTTTCATCAAATTGAGCTGTGTCTCTATCAGACTTCTTATATTTATTACATAATAAAATTCCCTCAGCATTAAGATCCAGTAACCAATCACACATATTTATTAATCCTTTGAGTAAAGGTACAAGTCTACTTTCTTCTACGTTTTTAGGATCATTTTCCCACGAGTCGTTAATTGCTTTATTTTTTTGTTTAAGGAGCATCATATTTTTTATTCTTTGAATAAAGCTTTGTACAGACTTGAAAAATCCATCTTTTCCAAAAATAGAAGTAATTAATAGTAACAGAACTTTTTCCCAGGGTAAACATTTTACAGCGGCTGAATAGTAAGTACTTCCTGGCTTCCAGACATGTCCATTTTGTTCGCAAGTTTCTTTATCTCCATAGGATGTTTCGTAGCCTCCATCAACATTGAAGCAATGTCCTGCTTCTGATGCTTGGTCATCAGCTTCATCTTCAAACTCCTTTTTCTTTTTATATACCCATTCAACTGATTTTTCCATTAGATGCTCTCTAATGGTATCTACCATTGTCATTAAAATTAATTGAACACAATTAGTAGTTAGTTGTGTAATATTAAACATTATAGCAGACCACCCCACCTTTCCATACTTAGTCTCTAATAGTGCTAATAATATTTCTGCAATTGATTTAACATCTTGTATCCACAGTTTCTGCTCATTTAAAAAGTCCTGCAGTGACATGGGATGTGTCTCATAATATATTATTTCTTCATCTATTTTTATAAGTCGTTCTTCTACCTTAGCTAATGCTGAGATCATAGTTGATAAAGTCCATTTACCTCCTTTTGAATACTGATCAAATAACCAACTCCAAATTTTTGCATCGAGTCCATTTATCTTTTTACCTTCTTCTTCGTATTCTTCTATAAATTCTCCAGCAACTTCTAAAAGAGACATTCCGTTATTAACTTTAGCTATATTACCAGTTAACATTGATTTATATTTTACATTTCTCCCCTTTTCTTTTTCTAGCATCCAAATTTTTGCAGGAGATAAATTATTAGGATCAAGCTCATGCTCTGCTAAATAATCCAGCAGCTCTGGTTGATTTTTCATAATTTCATAAAAAATACAGCAATAAAATTGGGCATCTATAGCAGTCTCTTGAGCTATTCTAAGAAGTCCATTGGTGGTATCCGCAGCAGTATTCAAGACTCCATTACTTAGATCATATGTAAATCCCCCAAAAAGATTACTCATCATATCGTCCACACTTGGTTTAGTTGGATCTACATAGTGGCCAATAAGAATAGGAGCATCATCATACTTACTATCAGATACTTCTAGAGGAATATATTGTTTAAAATCTGGAGAAGGAAAAGAAGAACCCTTTCCTGGTTTATTATACAGAGTTATAGTTAGTTTTCCACCATTTTTCCACTCTTTTTTTGTATTAGGAGAATCGTTTGCTTGTAATTTTACAGATTTAACAGCCATACTAAATACTGCTGCCTGCTTTTTATTGGTTTTTACTGAATTAAAATTGGTAGAATCATCAAAAACTGAAAACAAGGTTGCTTTGGTTGGACCTATCCAAAAGTTAGCATCTTCCGAATACTGAATTCCTGAGGATTTTGAAGCCTCCTCAAGTCCTCCGCTAGGTATACGTAATGGATCTTCTCCCGGATAATCTTCTATAGTTAAAGTATTAGAATCATTTGCAGATAATTTTCGTAGACTTCCATAGGGAATCTCAAAGTATTCACTCTTTCCCTTTATTTTTATTTTAGGATCTCTTCCCCAGTCTCCAACTTTATAAGCTATCGCATTTTTTATTATAGATTCTAAACGTAATACTGGATGACTAGCTGCTGTAATCTTACCAAAAGGTCTTTTATTGGCTGCCTGACCTTTTTGCATTAGAATATCAACAGTAGCTTGTAACTCTGCTTCTGCTAATCTAGATGCTTCATCCATAATTTCTTCAGAATCCACATTTTCATGCATAAAATTTAAGTAATCTGCTGCTAATTTTTCAAGGTCGCTTGGCACTAGAATCTCCTACTTTTTGGTTTAACTATTGATCTAGAAGTATGTTTAAATCCAGATCTATTAAATAAAGCCTTTTGTTTGATAGGAACTGCTTTACCATTTTTATCTAATTCATATTCCTCAGGTTCTCCTCTTGGAACAAACCCATGGTCATATAAAGTCATGTCATTCCGAACACTTACCTCAGGTCGAAAAGTTTCCTGTTCTATATCTCTCCATCCAGGTTTTACATCTGTAATTCTTTCAAATCCTTCTACATTTTCTATTCCTAAATCTGAAGATCTCTTATGAAAGATGGAGGTATCCATAGTGTAGGCATAAATACCTAACATAAATGCATCTAATCTGTGATCAAGTCCTTCTCTAACAGTTGAACTATATACTTCTCCATGTCTTCCTATTCGATCAATAATATATCCTCTCATTTGTCCAATAAGCTTCTGCTCTTCATCTTCTACAGGTTGGTCCTTTAGATCACATGCAGGAATAGCCAATAGACCAGTTTCATTCATTAATTGGGAATTCTTTACCATAACATTTTTAGTAGGAGCCTTAGTTGCTGTTCCGCTAACTTTATCTATAATTTCTGTATAGCCGCCCATATCTACAGAGATCATATTTTTTAGAAAACTCTTCATACCGGTACATTTAGTTCCCATTGGTCCTTCCCCTTTTTCTATGGAAAGTCTAAGGAGTTCATAATTAGCCTCTCCATGCCCTCTGTCAAAAGCCATTATCTTGAATGGAATCTTTTTCATCAATTTAATAATAAACTCTACAGATCCAATATTGGTATACACATCTGGATCTATAGAATCTGCAAAAAATACTCTAAGTAATCCTGATTTTTCTATTTTATTTATAGGATCCCCATTAGAATCTTTCCATTCACCTCCATTATAGGGTAATAAATATTCAGAATCATTCATATACTCTAATATTACTGCTTGTACTCCAAATTGGGATTCATTCCAATCAACCCCTAATATATAATAGTTATTAGGATTAAATTTTAGATTATTATAGCCATATACATATAAATTTTGATCAATAAAGTGGTTTTTAAAAACTCCTTCTGCCATACTGCCAAATTCGGCTAGATATTCATGCTGATATTGATTATCAGTAGTTACTAGCTTTAATTGAGCAGCCTTTTCCTCACTCCATTCAGGAGAAACACTAGCAGGTAGATACCACTCGGCAAATCCCATCTCTTCTTTATGTTTAACTATATTATAAAAATATTCTCGTCTACCGCTGGGAGTTCCAGATACTGTGATAGTTGTATGTTTAAATGACTGCTCTATAGGAAGAACCGCTTCAACTAAAGAATTATTCGGGATGGAATCTACCTCATCAATATATAAATCGCTTGCAGAGTTATGAACTAAAAAACCACCAGAATGGAGTCCCTCTATTTTAAAAGAGGATAGAGCATCTACTCCATAGGGAGTAACTACAGCTCCTGGAGAATCAGGAATTTGATTAAATGCAACAAAGTTACTATATTTATCTACAGTTATATCATATGTTCTAGCTTTCTTGACTTTTTTAAATTTTTGAATACGAGTCCAATAAGCCTTACCATCAGGATGAATTGTTACAACAAAGTCAGACTTACTTCCATCCTCCGCCTCTGTATTAAGATCTTTGGCTTCTACCCATCCTTTATACATTGCCATTAATTTATGATTTTCTGTGACATGTATCAGTCTCTCACTACTACTCTCTATTGAGTATATATCTTTTATACCATTGTCATAAATAGCCGATACAGTTCCCTCTCTGGAATTATTGTCAGTTAGCTCAGTATCAATAGATAAAACTTTATCTCCAATTTCAATATCTTTTATTTCTTTTAGAGTAATTCCATCGGACATAACAACTAGAGTGTCTCCAGGTAAACATTTACCACGGACTGCATTATTAGCTACAAATCCCATTATAATAGAATTATTCTTAAATCTAATTTCATATGGTCTCATTCTAGTATTTGCTATAGATTGAGAAACTTCAGGGGATTCACTTACCATATTTTTTATTAAATTAAAAATAGTTTGTACTTGAGAATCATATCCAGCCACAATAAGTACTTCTCTATATTTGTTTGTATAGGCCTTCCATATAGCTTCTATAGCAATTGTAACGGATTTACCTACTCGTCGACCAATTCTAAATACTCTTTTTCGTGACTTATCTCTTAAAATTCTCTTTTGGTAATTTCTAAGTTCTAAAGGTTGAGTGGGATTTGAAGGTGATCTTAAATAAATTTCAGCAAAATATACAGGATCAGTTAGTATCTTAGCCTCCAGTAGCTGCTCATCAGTTAATGGTACGTTTTTTACTTTGGGCATACTAGTAATCCACTAATTATTGGAATTGATTTATCTTTAAATATTATTTTATAAGAATCTTGTTTTATTTTTTTAACAAAACGTATACTTTCCTTTTTTAATAAAGGCAAGTCCTTTAGATTATTCATTAATTTTATAGTTCCACACCCCTCAGTGGCTTTATGTCCTCTAGTTTGCCCATCAAAAGAAATAAATAGCTTACTAAGTAATAGTATCATTATATCTTTACTGTTAGGGGTCAGATGCTTTATAGTCTTTAGGGGAATAATAAAATTGTTTAAGATATAGGACAGTGCTTCCTTGCTTAAGCTAGATAGCATAGAGGGTATCCATTGTTTTATATAATGGTTTGGTCTTTTATCATGCGCTCTGGTTAAAGAACTTCCCAAGCTATCTAAGTATAATTTAGAAGGAGTAGCTGCCCCAAAGTAGGGTAAGTGTCTAAGAGCACATGCGCTAACTTCTTTTGGAGATCCTTTAAAATTATCTGGATATTTGTTTATAGATTTAGCAGTAATATATTTATTAGCGCTATATGGACTTCTTACTAATTTGGTAGATGCTGAACAATAAATATTCCTACCATGAGATGAAATTAGATGCAAGATATCAGCATTACTCTTTTCTATAGATAGAATACGATTTGATGTAAAACTATCATTCCATGAAATTATAGAGGGGTATAAAGAAGAGTCTCTGAGTTCTTCTACAGAGACTATTTTGCCAGAGGATAGCATTAAAAGCTGGCTCTGTCCTAAGACCAGACCTTTATTTTCTTTTCTTTTTTCTTTAGACTCGGTTTTCTGTAGTATCTTCTGTACCAAAGCTCTTGCAAAACTCCTGATTGATCGACTTTTTTATTAAATCTACGAAGCATTCCTTCAATAGATTCATTTGATTTACGTTCGACTTTCACCATTAAGGATGATTATCTTGAATGATGGTACATTGCTTCTGTACCAAATAGCCTATTAGTTGGATTAATTTTTGAACCATAAGAAGCTCTTACAGCTCGTTGCCTTTCTGTTGCTGCTCCTGCAGACTGCATAGCTACATTTAATCGTCCTTTGCCAAATTCTGGTCTTTGTATTTCATTAACATATTGAAAGAAAGATCTAGCAGCTTCTCCTACCCCTTCCATTGCAATTGTGCCTCCTGCTTTAGCTATTCCTCCAAATAATTCAAACCAAGCAAAAGTAGAATACATACCTAGAGCTGCTGAAAATACTCGAGCTCCTGCAGAAGTTGCTCCTACTTGTAATCCTTGTTTCATTAAACCTTTTGTAATTTCTACAGTACTTTTTCCTTCTATACCGGAAGCTACCAGTTTTGCTTTTGAAACATCAATACCTGCCATTTTATATAACTTACTTTCTGTTAATCCTTTTCCAATTTTTCCTCCTGGTTCAGCAGAAACTAAATTAGCCATACCAGCTAATCCAAGTTTTTTGGCATTCCGTGCGACCATGGCGTATTCGTGTTTAGCCCAATCTCCTGTAACACTTTGTCCCAGGGCTTGTATTCCTGATAACATTATATTACCAATCGAAGCTCGTGCGGCTATACTTGCTCCAGGTTGTACTCCTAAAAGGAGAGTCCTATATCCTAGCATTCCTCCAAAGCGAGTTGTTGCTGGGCTCGCTGCTTGATAATATTTGCTATATTGAAATCTTTCCCAACCTAGTTTTCCTAATCCTTTCCCAAGCCCCCAACGTTCTGCTTCTACCCACTTTCCTGTACCGAAAAGAAAGTCCTTACTGGGAATACGAGCTCCAAAACCTCCGGTTCCGAATATTCCTTGTTTAGCCATCCGCATTGCTTGTACTGGGTTAAATATAAAACCTCCATACAAAGCAGCGTGTAGGGGATCAGGCATAACACTAAGGGGGTTAAATCCCGTTGCTGCTCCAACTGCTCCATAGCCGGCTCCTAGTGCTATTCCACCACCAGTTCCTTGCATTGCTCTAGCCATTGCACTTGCTTCTGTTACAGCAGGCATTATACGGTACTCCTATGTCTTGCTTTATGCATTGCAAAAGGTAAATCACCAGTCATTCCTAGATGACCCGGTTTTCCCTTAGTTCGTTGATTTGACCACATCATATATCCAGGTCCGCCACCTCGTGTTCTATTTCCAGGAACTTGTTTTTGATAAACTGCTCGTCTCGCAGTATTAGCAGCATTAATAACCTGCATCTGAACTTTTCTAGCAGTATAAGCTCCTGCTACTGCTCCTCCAGCAGTAGCCCATCCAATGGCTTTTCCAATGGGAGCCTTAGAAAAAGTACCAGCTAATACGGCTGCTGTTAATCCTATTCCTCCACCAATAGCTGCTCCTAGTCCTACAGGTTTGGTGGAATATGATGATGCAACATCAGTAATACGATTACCCCAATAATCTTTTAGTGCACCTACGGGACCAGCGCCCGGCATAGCCATGCCAAGGGTTGCTACTGTGGCCTGTCTCCTCCAAAATCCTGCCTCTCTAAAAGCTTTTGGAGAAGTAATATTTTGGTTCCCAGGATCTCTAGCCATAGAACTAGCAGGATCGGTCATCCATCTGCCACTAACACCAATTGCACCTATTACTCCAAGAGCTCCAGCTTGAAGTCCTGTATTTCCATAAAAAGCATTAGTCATCTTAGTTGTCAGCTCTGACTTTTGTTTAATCCACTGAGCTAGTACTGAAAGTTGTTTAGCCATTATCTATTTCCTCTTTAAAAGCTTTGTCAAGATTGTGTTCTCTAAGTTCTTTATTTTTTTCTTCATGTGCTACTAACTTCTCAAATTTTTCTCTCATTTCTGCTGCTCGAGTTGACGGATCTGTATCATCAGTAAGTTTATACTTCGCCCTTTGTTCCCTGGTAGCTAATAACTCTTTTCTAATTTGCTGTAATCTTTTGGAAGCCTTTTCTTTAATTTCAACATACGGAGTTGCCTGCTCAGTATATAGAGCTGTACCTGTAGCTTGAATAACGCTAGTTGCTACTTCCTTAACATCTCCATGTATAGCTATCATATTTTGAGCTCTCCGTTTATCCAGTAAAGCTGATGCATATTCCTGCACCATACTTACTTCTAAATAATTTTCTAAATCAACTCCCATATCTGTTATTAATTGAGGAATCATTTGATCCAAATACATTATTTCATCTGGACAACGTTCCCCTTCAGGATGAATCCCAGCTTTATAAAAGAAACATATTTTATGTACTGGACATTCACTCCCATAACATAACATGGGTAATGTATTATTAACACCAAAAGTAGAGATTTTAGAATTTTTTAGTATGCTACTTACTTGTGCTCTACTAAGTTTAATATCTTCTCTAACTTCCTCAGGATAAGCAACTAAGATCTGCTTAATTTCCGGAGTTTCTGGTAAATCTACTAAAGCAATCAAATCTTTCTCACCCATCTTGGCAAGAGCTTTCTCTATCTTTTTTGGTATTATCTCTGTAGTAGTTATGTCATCTTTATTCATTTTAACTCATGTATTTTAGACTTTAAAGAGGGCATTGTATCTATCACATGGCAAACACTTAGTAGATAGTTACATCTTGAACCTAAATTATTATAAAGGCGTAAAAATATCTTTATCTCCTTGAATTCTGTAAGAGTATCTAGTTTTCCTTTTTTAGCCATTTTACAGAGCTCCCTTCTCATAGGAATATACTTAACTAGGTCAAGCTTAGACATTCATTTCTAACGCATGTTTACTTAAAGATTTATTAGAGTATTTATCATTCCACAAAGAAATCATATGTTCATCGATCTCATAAAACGCAAGAATAGAACAAGGTTTAAAATACGGATCGTGTATAATATTATTATGCTTAATTTTTCTTTGAGCATCGCCAGCAACTACTGCATAATATTTATGCTCTCTTCTCCAAAATAAAAGTTGAGTTACAACATCATCTGTAACTGCTAAATTATCATATTCTTCAGAAGTTACTTCATAAACTTCTGGTTCATTAACATCAGCTTCATAGAAGTTTTTAGCCATTGCTCTTACTGGTTGTGGAAGATCTTCATAAGTTTCTATAGGTATCATTATAGTTTTCCTATGATTTCGGCTAAGCCTTGGAGATGTACAGCCGCCTCAGCAACATTAGTTTTAGCTTGTGGTTTTAATAAGTCTGAAGGAAGTTTATCTATAATATCTGTAATAATTCCTACTTGCTTTGCTTCTGCAGCCCACATATAGTTTGTTCTTGAATGTAGTTCTTCAAACTTTTTAGAAGACATTTTTGTAGATTCTACAAATAAGTCTTTAACAATTTTGCCTTGTTTTTTTAAAGTTTCACTAGTTGATTTGAAATCAACAGTAGAACCAGATACATTTAGAGTACTTGGATGCATCATAAATTGTGAATGAGGCATAGCATAGCGCTTTTCCCCTGCTATAAAAATCAAGACACCTGCAGAACATATTTCAGATAAACCGTAGGTATATATTGGAGCAGGAGATGCTTTAAATAAGTCAAATAGAGATAGTGCTGTTTTCATATTTCCACCATCTGTATCCATAAGAACATGTATAGGTTCTTCTATTGAATCACCGGCCATTTCTATCAGTTGAGAAGTTACTCTTCCTACTAATGAGTTTTCTCCTGTACTTTCCCCTGAAGAAGATACTATATCTTCTACTATAAATATTACTCTATTCATTTAAGACCTCGTTAATTGTACATATTCAATAAGTACTAGATAAAAAGTTACCGCATCTTTGTTTATATTTAATCTGCTATTTTCTATAGTTTTTGTTGTTATCCATCTTTTTCTATCCATATCCCCAATTCCACCGCTGGGTCGATCTTCACTATATTCTTGTTCTTCTCCGATATATTCTGTTGTAAGAGTGTAGTCTGCTTTTGTAGTCTTGTCAATATATTGTACAGCAGAGTTCTCTATTATAATTTCTCCTGCAGCGCCTAACCCTAGTAATACATCTATTCTATTGTTTATAAATTGTGTTAGCTCTACAGCAGTTGATGATGCCGGTAAATAAGAAATATCTTTTCTAACAGTTTTGACTGTTACTATAGCCTTTTCTTGCTTTTTCTTTTGTACCATTTTTGCTATTTGATCTTGTAAAAATCCCATAATATTATTTCCTAACTAAGTTTATCATCCATTATGTCAATTATATCTCCCTGATCATACGCTTCTTGAATAACGTCATCAGGTAATTCTACTTTTATTATTTCAGATATTGAGTACCTTCTTTGACAAGAAGGACATACTGTATAGGTCTCAGAGAATACCTCAAGCTCAGGACCTTTATCGCAAGAACAGATAACTGAAATTTTTTGATCCGACCATTCAATCCTATAGTCTCCTAGATATATCTCTCTTTTATATATGTCGGTATGTGCCACTATAGCTATTAATAGCCTCCATCACTTTCTTCCGTATATCCAGTACTGCTAGTAGTATCTGAATCTGAAGCTGTTGTTGTACTTGTCGAAGTACTAGTTTCTGCAGTATATCCAGAACTATCCTGTTGATATTGTTCATACTCTGCTTTTGATTTTAGTTTAAATCGTCTCTTTCCGGCCTCTCCTAAAAATGCATCACGATGATCATAAAAACGTTTTTTATATCTAGGTATATTTTTAGTAGACTCATATAAATTTTCAATTCTGTTTTCAAAGTTATCTGTATTTTTTATACTATTACATAGTGTTCCAAATTTTAGTGCTTCATGTTCTGCTCTTTGTTCTTTAGAATTAAACATTGTTTTAAGTTCATTATTATTTCTATGACTAGTATCAACGTGGGTCATGACTACTGCAGCTGCTTCTAGACAATCCATTCCTTTTCCCTCAAACACATCTCCTAAATTAAAGTCATCTCCAATTTCTGGAGGTTCATCTTCTTTCTCTTCCTTAGAGCAATCTCTAGGTTCTCCAGATAGCAAAAACCAACCAGGATTTACCATATTACATTGTACCCATCTAATAGCACTATCAATTTTTCCTTTAATTGGCCACTTCCTTACCTTTCTCAGCATTGTCTGTATATCTAAGCCCGGAAAATATTTAATAATGCGCCATAGTTTTGCTAGAATTTCTAAAGCATTAGCGGACTTAACTTCTAGATTTATCTCATCTATTTTTTTTGTTTGATAATTAGAATCTCCAGGACTTGGAGTTCCTTCTAGTTCTGCCATTGCTTGACAGTCTTGAAAAAGAGTAGGAATTGGAGCTAGAGGCATATCACCTTCTGCCCCATCAAATCCAAGAATAGCTGAAACAGGATCAAAACCAGCTCCGTGGAGGAAGCCATCCATGGAGAGATCTAAAGCCATCTCGATAGTTTGACCATCTAGCACTAGAGAGGGTTCTCCTTGTAATACGGATACAGCCTGGATTAATTGGAATTGATCTGGATCTAATAATATAACTAGATCAGCCATATTCTGTTTAACTAAATCTTCTAGTTCTTGTAAGTCTTTTTCTGCTGCTTCCAGTAGAGCTAATCTAACTTCATCGTCATATAGACTTTCTATCTGAAGTAGATCAGTTAGATCCTCTGCATCTGCTTTTTTTAGAGCTGGATCTAATACTATACGGTCGCCTGATACAGGTTTTGGTATATATTCCTTTCTATCTCTTCTAATATAGCTCATATATTAGTTATGTCTTACCTTTTCTAACTTGGTAACGATACATATTATCATGACACTGGCATAATCCATTTGCATGATGTTTTTTCTCACAACCAGGATAGGTACATAATCCACCAGAGCCTTTATTAGGAGCCTCTCTAGGACCCCATCGTATAATAGTTTCATAATCAAAACCAGCTGCTTCTACTGCTGCTCCCCATGAACCAAAATGTCTCTGCGCTGCTTTCCACAAAGCACCATTAGTTTGTTTCACATAAGTAGAATAGCACTTGGTTTGACCCAAGTCTTTAATAGAATCTACTATTTTATTATCTGTCCATCTACGAACTGGCATATTACTCGTAGGAAGCTATTACATCCTCTTCTCGAATAATTAAGAATGTTTTTTTATCTAATTTTACAACTGTTCCAGCATACTTTGAAAATATTATCTTTTCTCCAACTACTATATCTTCTACTTCTGGACCTATTGAAATAACTACAGCTTTATGAGGACGTTCTTTGGCCTTATCTGGAATGATAATTCCGCCCTCAGTAGTATCTTTTTGCTTCTTAGCCTCAATTACTAATCTATCCTTCTTAGGATTTAATATTGAACTCATTTTTTACTCCTTATATTTAGGTACGAAAAATTACTACTATTTTTAGCTAAGATGCAAGAACTTTTTTTGATTTTCCACTAAATAGATTTGTGGCAGGAATTTCTATCCAATCTCTATTAAAGCTTTTACCAAGTAGTTCTAATAAATTAAGCATCAAATATTTAGCTCCTCCTCTTTGTAATGATAAATCCCCAACTCTATCAAAGGTTGAAACGATCTTTTCTATTTCTTTGGGCTGTACATAGCATTTAAAGTGTTTACTAAGTTTAGTATTGGATTCTACAACATTACTTATGTTAATATAATTCATTGGAATGGAATCTGGATTACCTGGTATTACCCCTTTACTGGCCCATATTATTCTTTGTATATTGGCAGAAAAGTCAAAGTCAGGATCAAACTTTGATATATTTGAAAGAGGAAACATTTTTATATCTGGAGAATTGGTAGATGATATTTTAAATTCTCTATTAAAAATACCAATATTATATGCTAGAGGAGAGTTTGGGCACTTAATTAGTTTTAGTATAAAACTTTGAGATCCTCCTGGAGCAGGCTTAATTTGTGGATTAACTAAAAATAATTCAGAGTTATTAGGTAATGCTGGATATTCAAGATAAATTGCATCTGAGGGAATACCCATTTGAGGAGCTGCAAAACCCATAAGCTCTTTTCTATCCTTTTGGGATCTAAACTGATCTTGCATCAGAGTTTTTAAAGATAGTAAAATACTATAATCTTTAATAGGATCGTATTTAGGACGATTCTCTTCTAGTAAATCAGAGAATCCTAGATAAGCAGAATAGTCTAAAAAATCTCCTCGAAGAGATTTTCTGATATCGCTTATGGAATTATTTTGTAGATAATCTGCTAGTTCTGTTGATTCTGTTGGTTGAGTAATGATTTGTACTTCTCCTGTAATTTACCAATAGTGTTTACAGCCTGTTCCAAATCTCTTAAACCAATATTAGCAGTTTGTAAAGTTTTGAGAATAAACTCAAAATCTCGTACATTGAAGGTTATTTTTGGTTCTGATTGTTTACTCTCATGAGAATCGACATATTTCTTTTTTATAAAAGACATATTTGTTCCTTTGGTTTTATATTAATTATTATTATTATTAGGATCCAGCAGCTTCTGGTAGGCTGATAAACAAATTTTCATCATCTTCATTCCAGCATAAAGATCCCGCACCGCTTCCTAAGTCATTTTCATTATCAGGTGTTACGTCTGTTCCTCCTAATTCATAAAAACCTACCACAGGAATTTGCTGCCAAGTTCCTCCGGCGGGTAACTTAGTTTTTGTAGTAATCTTCCATTGACCATTTCCGGAAGTAGTCCATTCAAATAAAGGATTAGCATTAGCAGGATCACGTACTTTGTATACCTCTAGAGTTGCCTCGCCAAGATTTAGGGTTTTTATAGTAGCATCACCTACAATTGTAAATTGATCATAAGAATTACCGTCACCTACAATTAGAGATCCAGCACTATAATCGGTTATATTTACATCTCCTAAGTCATCTATCTCTCGTACTCCTCCTGTATTATTTACATAATCTATTACCGCCGCAGAGGTGGGTAATGAGGTATCATTATCATTACTACTAAGACCCTCACCCTCTGTAACAATTGCTGCAGCTTTAAAATCTGCTACATTAATATTAGATATTGAGTTCCCATCTGCTTCTACATCAAAGGTTTTATTAGTAAAAATTAATACATCGGATGCTATAGCAGCATCTTGATCATCAACATAGGCTTTATTAGCAGCATCAGTATTAGCGGTAGGAGCATCTGTAAGTGTAATATCTGATTCTGTTGGTATAGTTATACTACCAGTCATATCGCCACCAGCTAATCCAAGAACTCCTGCCTCTGCTGGAGTTTGATTAATCCATTCTGAAGTACCATCATCGTAAGCTAAAATTTCATTATCTGCCGGTGAAGAGTCAATCGTAGTATCGTTTAATTCCGTAAGGGTATCTGCTGTTCCTATTTGAAGATCTACATAATCTTTTACCGCAGCAGTGGTGGGTAATGAGGTATCATTATCACTAGAATCAAGACCCTCACTCGCTGTAACAATAGAATTATCAGCAAAATGAGGTACTGTCAAATCAATTAGAGTAACTTCACCGCCAGATGATCCAAAGTCAGCATCCGACATAAATTGTGTAACATTGCTAAGTGCTATGGTGGTATCTGGAAGTGTTCCAGAATCTCCTCCTCCTAGTACTTGTTCAGCATCTACCATTCCAGTAAAAGATCCTTGCGGTACTATTTTATCTATAAGTGTAATTCCGGGCATTTTATTTCTCCTAAGTTATTACTATAGTTGTGGATCCGAGTGAGTGATTTGTTGATCTATATATACGATATTGTTCTTCATAACCTCCTGGATTTTCTAGATCAATTGTAACAGGATCTTCAAATCCGCCTGCAAAGCCTCCTACATTAAATGATACTGTTCCTAATCTAGTAGGTAATACATATAAGATATATTCATCTGCTCCGCCATCAACAGTTATTGTTCTTCCTTTTGTATTTGAGGCTGTTGTGGATCCATCCGGCATACCCTCAATATTTTCTTCAGTCCATCCTGTTGAAAGGGCACTAGTTCCCCATATTATATAGTTATATACCGTACTGCTAGTTTTGAACTTAAAATCATTGGAACCATTAGCTAGTCCTGGAAGTCTGGAAGTTATTGCCTTAAAAGATTCTGAAAATCCTTTAGAATTTGTAACGTCTCCTGTTATAGTCACAGTATCCGGAGCAGCAACAGTGTTAGTTGAAGCAAAGGAGCAGGTAATATCGCCACTTCCAAAATTTCCTAAGACACTTTCTATATCTGTATTTCTAGTTGGTTGAGCAAATACTAAATAATCTGACGGGGCATTTGCAATATTATTAACAGTAATACTAGTGCTTTCGCTAGGACTAGTATCTGTTCCCACTTGTGTAAGAGCTTCAACACTGGTAGTAGTTTGATTTCCTTGAGTCAGTGTATTTGTACCATACCTCTTTGTATTTTTAAAACTTACGGTTTCAGTATCTGTTGACCCGTTAATATTTTGTGATAGAGTGAACGTAATTGTTCCTGTTGCAGAAGAAGGATAGTCTATAGCTTCGTCGCTAACATCTCCATATACATAAAGAATATTTACTCCTCCTTGCACCTCTTCGCTTAGAGCTAAATTACTACTCCAATTAGTAGAAGAACCGCTCATTGCTACCTCAACAGCACTTAAAGCACCTCCATTATTAAACTTTGCCTCAAAATCAACTTCACCGGCAGCCTTCCATTCTCCATCACCTATCAATATTAAATCATTTGCATTACTGATACCATCTGTAAAAGAATCAATACTAAAAATAAAATTATAATTATAGGGAGCAGGAACCCAACTGCCTCCATCCCATTTTAGGGCCCAATCTTGGGTATTAGCACTAGTTATCACATCAGATAAATCATCAATACCTGCATTTAAGGCAATTGAAATATCATTATCTGAAACAGTAGTATCAATACCAGTAGATCCGGTAAAGTTTAAAGTATCAGTACCTACTGTTACGACATCATCAGTACCAGTATCAGCTCCTACAGTTAAGTCAGAACTAATTGCAACTGTGCCAGCGGCTGTTAGTCTTCCCTGTTGGTCTACTGTAAAAGTTGGTATAGCCGTAGAACTACCATAAGCAGCGGGAGTTACAGCTGTATCATCCAGATCAATAGATATTCCTTGATCAGAAGCTGCCGTAGTAATTCCGGTATCCCCGGTTATAGTTAAACTTTGTGAGTCTAAATCAATTGCCCCAGTTCCACTATCTCCTGCCGTATCTAAATCTTGTGCTGTGACTTGTGCGTCAACATAAGTCTTGATAGCTCCCTGAGTAGCTAATAGGGTTGCGCTCCCGGTCGCCACGTCTCCGTTATCTATACCAGTTACCGTAGCACCTGTGGCTAACACTAGACTTGTGTTGCCTGTTATTGTTGTGGCGGTTAGCGGAGCAGGGGTTGTTCCTCCTATGGTAGCATCAACCGTTCCAGCATCTATATCTGCTGTGGTTGCAACTAGAGAGGCAATAGTACCTAAAGATGTCAAACTTGAATTAACAACATTATCACCAAGAGTAGTAGCATCTAGAACAGAGGTATCAGCAATCTCATACTTCTTAGTAGCTGCTAAATTAATATGTTCACTGGAAGTCCAAGCATCAGTACTATTTACCCAATTAAAAGTTTTATCGCTATTAGAAGATTTAAGAGTTATACCTCCACCATCAACAGCCGCATCATCTCCTTCAGAACCAGAGGGCGAGTGCGCTAACTCTATATTCTTATCATCTACTTGTAAAGTGGTTGAATTTACTGTAGTATTTGTTCCATTGACTTGAAGATCCCCAGACAATGTTACTTTTCCATTTGAAGCTATTGTAATAGCAGTACCAGTAGTAGTTGTACCTATAGTAGAACCATCAGGTATTACTAATGATTTTGCGGTGGTATCACCCTCGGCATCGACACTAAATCCTGTCATGGTAATAGTACCCATAGTTAAATCAGCATTACCATCAAGAGATGTAACGCCTGAGAGGGCACCTCCAACTAAACTGGCTGTTCCGTCGGTTATTGTAGGAGCTTCTAGACTAGTTGTAAGAGTAACAGCACTTGGTAAACCTATTTGAACTGTAACCTCATCGTTAGCTTCTGTTACCGCTGTCTCTATTTCATTTGCTGTACCTGTTATCTGTAGGTCATCTGTTAGTAAATCTACATCTTCTGATCCAGAATCACCATCTACTGTAAGAGCTGTTGCAACAGATTCTGATCCAGCAGCTGTTAATCTACCTTGTGCATCTACTGTAAAAGTTGGTATAGCTGTAGAACTACCATAAGTGGCTGGAGTTACAGCTGTATCATCCAGATCAATAGATATTCCTTGATCAGAAGCTGCCGTAGTAATTCCAGTATCTCCTGTTATGGACAATGACTGATTTAAGAGAGCTATACTTCCTGTACCTCCATCTCCAGAAGTCCCAAGAGAAGTAGCTATAGCCGCATCAGCAGCACCAGTTAGTCTTCCCTGTTGGTCTACTGTAAATGTAGCAACATTAGAAGCACTACCATAAGTGGCTGGAGTTACAGCTGTATCATCCAGATTAAGGGCATAACCATTCCCAGCATCATCATAGGTTCCAGTAATACCGGTCCCATCGGTAAATAAATTACTAAATCTATCGTCTACCCGCTCATCAGTATACCATAAGTTAGTAGAGCCCTCTGCAACAGTATCAGTATCTCCCTGTGTATAGGTTAATACGCCTGTACCACTATTATATGCTAATTGATCTGAATTCTCTGAAATAGCAGCTCGTGCTCTGGCATCTGTATAAAATAAGTTAGTAGAGCCTTCGGTTATGTCATTTGTATCAAAGTCAGTAAAGTCTATGGAAAGATCAAAGGTATCAGCATTATCATCAAAATCTGCCGAAATACCTGTTCCTCCACCAAGAAGAGCAGCCATCTGATCTTGCATGGTCTCATTAATTTCAGCAAGATCAACACTCAGAGTCATTACTCTGGTTTGTAAATTATAAGCTATGTCTATACCAGAAGTATCCGAATCCAGTAACATATTATATACTTCATCTCTAACCGTCTCAGTAAAGAGCGTACCTCCAGCAACAATTTCTGCAAGTTGTGCGAAATTGCTGTCAAGCTCAGTAGAGGTTAAGGGAAATCCCTTTTCCTGTCTGGTTGTAATATTTACTGGTCCATATTGTGGCATAATATATAATCTCTTTCGTTATAGATATGTCATAGTCGCTATAGTAATATTAAGTATATTTTTTATTTCCTATCCTACTAAATACGTTTCTTTTATGTTTTGAGGGATTGGTATTTTTCTTTGCTTCTTCCTGAAATTCTATCTCTTTTCCTCTAGGAATAATTTTTCTAGGACTAACTTTTGGAATTTTATTAAGATTCGACTCATCTAGTACAACATTTAGTGCTATAACTAAAGCAAGTGCCAGAGGATCAAATACAAATATTAAGATTAAAATTAACCACTTGGCTACATTGTCTACAGAAGTATCAAATGCATCTGCTACATATAGTAGAGGCCCTACGTCTACTCCAGTTGTTAATAATGCTTGTTTAAGTTTTCCTACTTCTGATGTAGTTTTTATTATATCAATAGACGTTTCATTAATTTGCGGAGTATATTGTGCTCTTAACTGTCTTTTAGCTGTTATATAGTTATCAGGCAAAGTATTAATTTGTTCCTCTAATTCTTGCTGTAAATATAACTTATCTTCCTTTAATTGTGCAAGTCTTTCTTCTTTAAATTTAACTTCTAAACTACTCTGTTCTAGCTCAAGAGTAGCCCCCTGGTATGCTTTAGATAAAAATCCAAAAATACCAACTGAAGTAATTCCAACGAGAGTTACTGTACCTATAAGCAGGTACATTCTTAATAACTTGTTTATTTTATTCCAGAATCTGTATAAAAAACTAGCGGATACTAATTTTCCAAGCTCGAGGGAAGAGGCCATAAGAACTATTGACCAGAATGCTCCTGAAAAGAAATGAGAAAGGCCAGTAATGCTAAAAAATGCAGCATTGCCGGCCACGAATAGAGCAGTTCCCGCTAGTAAAAATAGAAAATATTTAGAAGTTCTAGCTATCATGCTCAGTAAGAATTAGGTTGCTAGATTTTAATTCTGAAAAAGATCGTATACGAATTTTCCAATTAAACCAAATATAGCAGTACCGCTTATCTTATTCCACTTTATAACATTCTCTCTATGACGAGTATTATCTTTTACTTCAGCCCAAAGACCCTCCTTTGGATTAAATAGATTTTCTTTTATAAACTTGATATCTGCATGCATTTGTACTCGGTCTTTTTCTGCCTGACTCATCCTCTCTAATATAACGTTTAAATCCTTATGGTCTTGACCATTCATATTTTTATCCTTGCGTTATAAGATTTTTTATTATTTAGTTATTTAGAACCAAATACTTTTGAGAAGAATCCTTTTTTCTTTTTTCCACCTCTATCACCCTTTTTCTTTTTACCTTTTTTCTTCTTCTTTTTCTTTACTTCTTCCATTCCAGCCTTTTCACTATAATCCATGGCTGATACTGTAGGGACTGCGCCGAATAAGATAATTCCAGAAAGGATTAATGTTAATAGGTGCTTCATATTAATTCTCCATATCTTGATGTAAGTAGCTCTGGGCTATATGCCTAAGATATGTCATAGTGACATATATAAAAAGGGACTCTTACTAGTCCCTCGGCATAACTACTACTGTTTAAATAAGGTTACCTTATTAATAAACATTACATTTTATCTAATATCTTTTAATAACTTAGAACCAATAAAACTCTCATGAGATTTGAGAGCATTAATATCATCATTAGAAACAATCCACACCCAAGCATTACCTTCCAGTGTTTCTTCATCAAATCTTTCAACATTATATTCATAATCTAATTCTCCATCATTACCATAATCGGCAAATCCAACAGCATACTCATCATTATAAAAATTGCCAACATCTTTAGCCTCTCTCTCAACATCCCACTCAGGGTATATCTCTTCATCGTATAATCTTCTAAAAGTAAATTTTGCTAGTACACCTTTTTTTGTACCTTCATATGGGTCAATGTAAGCCATTAGCCTGTTATGTAAACCCCCATATAAAGAGTACCCATGTCAGCCCCATAGCCATAAGATTTTGTTGCTATAGTATCAGTATTAAATGTAATCTCAGGCGACCTTAAATAAACATCTTTATTATAAGCACCACTACCACTTCCTTCATAATATATGTGATTTGTTAGGGATACCCCTGTATTACTCGATGGAGTTCCAAGAGTATCTCTATTCCACCTTCCAGAAGTACTCCCAGATGCTATAGTGTACCAACCAGATGAATGATTATAAGTTTCATTAGTTGTCTGTCTAGTCCCTTTCCAGTTGGCATATCCATAAGTACCAGAAGTGGCCCCAACACTGCTCCACCCATAACCACTATAATCAACTTGGTATATCTGAGCATCTTGCCTATAAGAAGTACC